>WTJQ01000348.1:0-1802 GCA_011524785.1 Planctomycetota bacterium
ACCGCGCGACGGCCTACGAGGCCCTCGGGCCCGGCGTGGAGCTGGACCTGCGGGTGGACGAGCAGAGCGCCGCGCTGGATGCTCTCCTCACCAGCACCGGGCGCATCAGCTGGGCCTTCCTGACGGCCTGGAACCCGCGCTCGCAGCCGCTCGCGCCCGAGGAGAACGCCGAGCGCCAGCGGGCACTCTGGGCTGCGCTCGAGGCCTCGAGCGGAGAGAGCGGCGAGCCGCCCCTCCTGCTGCCCGGGCGAGGCCGGGGCCTCGAAGGCGACTGGCCCGCGGAGGAGAGCGTCCTCGCGCTCGGGCTCCCGCGAGCTGCAGCGCTCCAGCTGGCGCGTCGGTTCGGGCAGCACGCCTTCCTCGGCGGTCGGCGAGGCGACTTCGCCGAGCTCGTCTGGTGCGACGAGGCCTGAGGGGACGGCGCGGACCGAGTCGCCGTCGTCCCGGCGCTCTCACGCTCGTCGACCCTGGATGGCCTCAGCTCGCCGGAGCCGAGACGCCGGCGGCGGCGAGGAAGGCAGCCGCCTCGTCCGCGGGCAGCGGACGGGAGTACAGGTACCCCTGGATCTCGTCGACGCCAAGGACCCTCAGGAAGGCGGCTTGGCGCTCGGTCTCGACGCCCTCGGCCACGACTCCGAGGCCCAGGCTCTGCCCCAGCACCACGATCGCCGTGACGATCGCGGACGCGTGGGTGTCCCGCGTGAGGTCGTCCACGAAGGCCTTGTCGATCTTCAGGGCGTCCACGGGGAAGTGACGCAGGTAGGACAGGGACGAGTAGCCCGTCCCGAAGTCGTCGATCGACAGCCGAGTCCCCAGGCGCTTCAGGCTCTGGAGGTGTGCGATCACCTCGGTGGTGTCGTGCGCCATGAGGCTCTCGGTGAACTCGAGCTCGAGGCGGTCCGCGGGCAGGCCCGACTCGGCCAGCGCGGCCTCCACGGCGGGCACGGGCCCCTCACCCCGGAACTGCAGCGGCGAGAGGTTCACGGCCACGTGCACGCTCGGGAGCCCGAGGGCGTCCCAGGCACGCGCCTGGCGACACGCCTCGCGGAGGGCCCAGGCCCCCATCGCCACGACCTCGCCCGTTGCCTCAGCGAGAGGGATGAACAGGCCCGGATGGACCAGACCCAGCTCGGGGTGCTCCCAGCGCATCAGGGCCTCGAAGCCTCGGACCGCGCCGGTCTCGGCCTCCACCCGTGGCTGGTAGTGCAGCCGCAGCTCGCCACGCTCGGCGACGCCAGCGAGGTCCCGCAGGATGCGCGGGTCGCCGTCGAAGGGCTGGCGCTCGAGGGCCTCGGTGACGGTGTCCTCGAGCAGCGCGGGGTGCAGCGGCAGGCCCAGGACCCGGTCGGCTCCCGCCTCCCGAAGGGCCGCAGGCGTGGAGTTGGAGGCCTCGCCGAGGAGGGCGACCAGGGAGGCCCCGGGCCTCGCGCGGCGCACCTCACGGACGAGCTCCGCTCCCTCGCCAGGACGCAGCGAGAGATCCACCAGCACGACCGGCTCGTCCCCGCAGGCGAGCTGCCCCAGGGTCGCGGCGCAGCGCACCAACCCGAGCACGCCCCGGACGGACTCGACCAGGGACGTTGAGGAGCTGAGGAGGACGGGACTCATGGGCGGCGGACCCAGGAGGGATCGTCCAGGGCGTGCCCCAGCCTTGACCCCAGGCGGCCTCCGCTGACCGAACGCCCGATCCAACCCCGTTCCATGGCCCTCAGGCCGCTGCTGACCCCTGGGGAGCGCCCCTCGGGGCAGCGCCAGCCAGGACGGCAGGGGCCCGCTCAAAGCCCCGCAAGGCAGCACGGCAC
>WTJQ01000348.1:1902-3122 GCA_011524785.1 Planctomycetota bacterium
TCACGACTGCGCCAGGCGGCGCAGCACGTAGCACAGGATCCCGCCGTGGCGGTAGTACTCGGCCTCGGCCGGGGTGTCGATGCGGACCTTGACGTCGAAGGTCTTGGTCGCGCCGTCGCCCGCGGTCGCGGTCACCTGGACCGTGCCGCCCATCGGACCGACCCCTGCGTAGAGGGCCTCGAGGCCCGCGATGGAGTAGGTCTCGGTGCCGTCGAGGCCCAGGCTGTCGGCGCAGTCGCCATCCAGGAACTGCAGGGGCAGGACGCCCATGCCGACCAGGTTCGAGCGGTGGATGCGCTCGAAGCTCTCCACGATGCAGGCGCGCACGCCCAGCAGGGACGGGCCCTTGCCCGCCCAGTCGCGCGAGCTGCCCGTGCCGTACTCCTTGCCGGCGATGACGATGGAGGGCGTCCCCGCCTCCTGGTACTTCATCGCCGCGTCGAAGATCGACATGACCTCGCCGCTCTCGTGGTGGCAGGTCACGCCGCCCTCGATCCCGGGGGTGAGGCGGTTCTTGATGCGCACGTTCGCGAAGGTGCCGCGCATCATCACCTCGTGGTTGCCGCGGCGGCTGCCGTAGGAGTTGAAGTCCTTCTTCGCGACGCCGTGCTCGGCGAGGTAGCGACCCGCCGGCGAGTCCTCGGCGATCGAGCCCGCGGGCGAGATGTGGTCGGTGGTGATCGAGTCCCCGAACAGACCGAGGACGCGCGCACCCTGGATGTCCGAGACCGAGCCCGGCTCGGCGCCCATGCCCTGGAAGTAGGGCGGGTGCTTCACGTAGGTCGAGTCCCCGTTCCAGGAGAAGGTGTCCCCGCTGCCCCCGGAGATCGCCTGCCACGCCGCGGTCCCCTTCAGGACCTCGTCGTAGCTCGAGGCGAACTGCTCGCGCGTGATGCAGGAGCCCACGACCTCGGCGACCTCGGCCGGGGAGGGCCACAGCTCGCTCAGCATGACCAGCTTGCCGTCCGCGTCCGTGCCGATGGGCTCGCGGGTGAGGTCGCAGGTCGCGTTGCCCGCGAGCGCGTACGCCACCACGAGCGGCGGCGAGGCGAGGTAGTTCGAGCGGACCTTGGCGTGCACGCGACCCTCGAAGTTGCGGTTGCCCGAGAGCACACTCGAGACGACGAGGTTGCCGTCGGCGATCCCGGCCTCGATCTCCGGCGCGAGGGGACCCGAGTTCCCGATGCAGGTCGTGCAGCCGAAGCCCACCACGTGGAAGC
>WTJQ01000464.1:0-1743 GCA_011524785.1 Planctomycetota bacterium
TATCGCCCCAAATGGGGGAGGTCGAGCTCCCGGGGCCGCCACCCGAGGGCAGGCGCCGGGCGGCCGCGCAGACGCGAGGGCTGGCGGTGGAGACGCCGCACGATCGCGTCCCGACTGCGGCACGCCGCGTCCACGAAGCGCGGACCGTTCACGGGCCTGTCCTGAGCGGCCCGCTCGCGCACGTAGGCCTCCAGCCAGCGGGCGGCCGGCTCGTCGCCGGCGACGTCCACGAGGTCGGAGAGCAGGCACCCCACGTCGTGAGCGGGCCCGCGCAGACCCGGGCCGGGGCCCCCGCGCCAGGCGTCGAGGAACACCAGCTGCCGCGCAGCGCCCACGCGGTGCATCAGGTTGCGCAGGAAGAGATCGCGGTGGACGAACCCCAGGGCGTGCAGGCGCGCGCACTCCCGCGCCAGCTCCCCGAGCAGCTCCGTCTGGACCGGCTCCGGCAGCAGCGGCCAGCGCTCCTCCAGGGGGGCGGCGTCGTCGAGGTGAGCCGTCCACAGCCACTGCGCCCTCGGCAGTCCTCCTTGCACCCTCGCGACGGCTGCGAGGGGGCGGGGCACCTCGAAGAGGTGGGCGGCCAGCCACTCCAGGTTGCGCGCCTCGCGCAGTCGGGGAAGCCCCTGGCCGAGTCGCATGCGCAGTCCGTGGCGCAGGGCCGCGCGCCCTCGGAGGGGTCCACCCTTGCGCCACGCGTCGGCACCCTCGAGCTCGCAGCGCTCCACCGCATCGCGCTCGGGCAGGGCCTGGCCCGCGGCGACCTGCAGGCGAGCCGCCTCGCCGATCTCCAGCGTCGATGCGACCAGCAGCCACTCGACGCCGTCGATCCGTCTCCGCCAGCGGATCACGGGCGCGTCCCCACTCGCTCGAAGAGGGCCCAGCTCTGGGGCGAGACGAAGCGCAGGCTGAAGCGCCGTGCGACGAGCCGCAGGCCCGCGGCCTTGGCGGTCGCCTCGAGCGTGCTCGCCGCGATCGCAACCCGGCGGTCGTGTCCGCGGCGCCAGCCCCGGCGACGCCGCCATGCGTGCCAGCTGGCCGTGTCCCAGTAGCTCAGCGCGACCCAGCGCGTGCTCACGCGACCCAGCTCGCCGAGGAGCTGCTCGCGCTCCTCCTGGACGCCGAGGTGGTGGAGGAGGCGGCAACAGACGACGAGTCCGAAGGACGCGTCTTGGAACGGCAGGGCGAGGGCCGAGCCCTGGAGCCGCCCGCGGCCCGCGGGAGCCACCTCACCCAGCATCGAGGCCGAGACGTCGAGGCTGACCACCGGGCGATCCAGCGACCGCAGCATGGGCCCCAGGCGTCCTGCGCCCGACGGCGCATCGAGGACCGGGAGCTCGGGCAGCGGACACCCGGCCAGCAGCGAGCGGAGCAGGACGGGGTCCCGGTCGCGGGCCCGCTTCGACCGGAAGCGGCGGGTGCCGTAGCGCTCGCCGGAGCCGCTGGAAGCCCACCGCCGGGCCACGCGCTGGGCCGCGTCCTGGCGCTCGGCCTCCTCGAGGGCCCGGGGCTCGCGCTGGCCGGCGGGTCCGGACGGCTCCCCGGCAGGGCCCGGGGCCTGCCCGCCCTGGCCAGCCTCCAGGCCTGCAGGGATCGAGGGCGGCAGGTCCCTGGCGGACCGGGAGGGGCTCGAGGAGGCCTTCGCGGCCTCTTCGGTCCCGGAGCGCGGCTGGCTCTGTCTCACGACGGGCCAATCTAGCCCTCGGCGCCCAGCCCCTGCCCCGGGGGACTCGGATCCGTGGGAGA
>WTJQ01000464.1:1843-3120 GCA_011524785.1 Planctomycetota bacterium
CAATCTAGCCCTCGGCGCCCAGCCCCTGCCCCGGGGGACTCGGATCCGTGGGAGAGTCCTTGTGGAGCGTGTGCTCCCCGATGGCCCTGTGTCACCGGGTCGCAGATGCTCCTCCCTTTGGAGAGGGAATGGGTTCATCGGGCGGTGCTGGCAGGCGCCGTGGAACCCAGACACGGAACCCGCGGCCGGGCATGGCTGCGGGTTCCACTCCTTCTTCCTCCATGCCACGCGGCCGCTAGGATCCGCGCATGCGCCCGCGGTACGGATACTGGCTCGCTGGGCGAGCCTGCGATGAGGGAGCCTGGCTCGAGGTCCGAGACAAGTTCACCGGGGAGCGTCTGACGGAGGTGGCGACCGCATCCCCCGCCGCGATCGAGCGGGCCATCCAGGCCGCCTCGCAGGCGCGGGAGCCCCTCCGCCGCATGGCCGCCTGCGATCGCCGGGCCGTGCTCGACCACTGCGTCGATCGGATCCGGGAGCGGGAGGACGAGTTCGCCGAGGCCCTGTGCGCCGAGGCCGGCAAGCCCATTCGCGACAGCCGGGGCGAGGTCGTGCGGCTCCTCGAGACCTTCCAAGCCGCGGCCGAGGAGAGCGTTCGCGTGGGGGGCGAGGTCGTCCCGCTCGACGGCTCGCCGCGCGCGCGTGGGTACCGGGGCTACCTCAAGCGCGTGCCGGTCGGGGTCTGCTCGTTCATCGCGCCGTTCAACTTCCCCCTCAACCTGGTCGCCCACAAGGTCGCGCCGGCCCTGGCGGTCGGCTGCCCATTCCTTCTGAAGCCGGCCAGTGCGACCCCCGTGGGCGCGCTGCTGCTGGGGGAGATCCTGGCTGAGACCGACCTGCCGCAGGGGGCCTTCTCCATCCTCCCCTGCAGCCGTGAGGGAGCGGACCTCTTCACCGAGCACCCCGACGTGGCCCTGCTCTCGTTCACGGGCTCGCCCGAGGTCGGCTGGGCCCTCAAGGCGCGGGCGGGGAAGAAGAAGGTCGTGCTCGAGCTCGGGGGCAACGCGGCCGTGGTCGTGGACGAGGACGCCGACCTCGAGGACGCCGTCGAGCGCATCCTGATCGGGGCCTTCTACCAGTCCGGCCAGAGCTGCATCGGCGTCCAGCGCATCCTCGTGCACGAGCGCGTGGCGGGCCCCTTCCGCCGCCTGCTCGTAGAGGGTGCGCGTCAGCTGGTGGTCGGCGATCCGCGTCGTGAGGAGACCTTCGTCGGCCCGCTGATCAGCGAGCGCGATGCGGTGCGCCTCGAGGAGTGGATTGCGGAGGCCGTCGCCGAG
>WTJQ01000248.1 GCA_011524785.1 Planctomycetota bacterium
GTCGAGTGTTCATTGATGAGAATCCAGAGAGAGGCTGCATCCGGCGCGTCCGGATACGACACCTCACACTACCCCAAGGCCCACAGAGACGGGCCCTACATCGATATCCCATTTGTCCACGACCTTTCCTACGTCGAAGTTCCACATCGAAACGCTCGTTCGCGAGCATGCCTCCCCTGTCGGCCACGAGCGGGGGACTTTTCCCTGAATGAGGAGTGCCCGAGGCGGGGCCGGGCACCCTGCTCGAGCGGCCTGGGCTCGACGCCGCGGCCGTCATGCTCCTCGACCTGTTCGACCCGCTGTAGGTCTCGCGCGTCCGGCGCGGAGCGAGTTGGATCCTCGCGCCTCACTGTGCCGAGCGTCGCATCTCGCGCTTGCGCATCGGCATGGCATCGATCACGGCCCAGAGGTCGCCTGGCGCAAGGGGCTGGTCTCGGCGCAGCTTCACGCCGCCGTCCTTGCCGACGAGGACGACCTGGAAACCCCTTTCCGGGAGGCCGAACCGGTCACGGAACGCCGTGGCGGGAGGCGGAGGATCGGTCGCCCGCGCCCCTGCTACGTGTTCGACCTCGGCTCCCACCTGGAGGACCGTGAGGTCACGCTCCTGCAGGCCCTCCTGTTCGGCCTCGACCAGGGCGCACTGCACGGCTGCCTCGGGACCCTCCGCAGTCAGGACCAAGAGTCGCTTGCTCCAGCGCGCCTCCTCGAACCAGTCCGACTCCTCCGGAGGCTCGGGGGTCCTGCAGGCGAGCGCCGCCGCGAGGAGGCCCAGAGCCAGGAAGCCAGGACCAGGGGACGACGAGGCGGCCTCACTCATCGCGCGAACTCCGCGAGCATCTGCTCCATCACCCAAGCGGTGTGATCGCCCCCGAGACCGTGGCCGCGGTCCTCATCGATCCGGAACTCCCGCTCCCCCTCCACGCGGTTGAACGCGGCGAAGCTCGTGGCAGGCGGACAGATCGGGTCCTGGAGCCCCACTCCCATCAGGGTCCGGCACTGGATGCGCCCCGCCAGGTTCATGGTGTCGAAGTAGCTGAGGGTCCGGAGCGCCCCCTCGACCGTGCGACCGGGGCGGCCCTCGAGCCAGCGCTCCACGTCGCTGCGGTCCTCCGCGCTCACGAGCTCCATGAGGCCCTCCCAGTGGCACAGCCAGGGGATGTCCGCGATGCAGAGGTCGATGCGCGGATCCAGGGCCGCGGTCGCGAAGGCCAGGCCTCCCCCCTGACTCGCGCCCCAGACGGCCAGTCGCTCCTGGTCCACGTCGTCCCGGGAGCACAGGTACTGCACCGCGCGGACGCAGTCCGCGTAGGCGCCGCGATAGAAGTACGCGTCAGGGTCGTCGAGCCCGCGAAGCCAGTAGTCGATGGGGCGCCCAGGCACGTCGTCGGTGCTGTTCCCGTGGGCGCGGATGTTGAAGGAGAGGATGATCGCGTCGTCTGCGTCGTCGAGCGGGCGCATGGTCTGCGTATAACCCGGGACGCGGAGGATGGCGGGGTGCGGGCCCTTCGCGAGCGGCACCTGCAGCCAGCCGCGGACGCGCACGTCCCCGAGGCTGCGGAGGGTCAGTTCGTAGAGCCGGGAGCGGGGCGCGGGGCTGCGCTCGACGGCGCGCAGCTCGACCTGCGGGTCCACCGCCGCCAGCTCCTCGAGGGTCCGCTCCCAGAAGGCGTCGAAGTCATCGGTCGCCGTCAGCGGGAAGAGCACCTCGTCCGGCGCACATCCCACGCGCCGACGGCGGCGCTTGGCGCTCCTCGCCCCCTCCGTCAGCACGCTCACCTCGGCCTGGACGAAGCCCGGTCCTTCCATGGGGACGGCCAGTTCGAAGGTCCTGGTCTCCCGACCCGGGACCTCGATCCTCAGCGGCTCGAGGGCCGGCGAATCGAAGGCCAGAGTGATGAGCTCCCACTCGAGCGTGGCAACGAGCGGCGCGCGAGAGGAGTTCCGGACGCTGGCCGTGAAGGTGACGGTCTCGCCCTCCTCGACGAGACCGCCCTCGGCGTCGCCCGTCAGGCTGACCCAGGCAGCCGTCTCAGGAGCGGGCTCCGCCAGGGGCTCCGGCGCGAGCCACCCGAGGACGGGGACGAGGGCGGGGAGCAGCAGCCGGAGCAGGAGCGCGTTCATGTTCCCAGCAACCTATCAGGCGTCCCGTCACGGCCCGAATCGCCGTGCCACGCGGACGCAAGATGGCCGCGCGCGGGCCCCGACCCTTCCGCGCGCATCGCGCACGTAGGTTCCCGCCCCGCGCGGGCCGTGGGCCGTCGCCCGAGCTCTCGCCTCAGGCCTCGACAGTCTGCGTGCGGCAGGAACGCCGCCGCAGGGTCGTCGTGAACGCGGCCACGGCGAGCAGCAGGCCCATGAAGCGGCTCTTGCTCGCGCCGTCGAAGGCACCCTCGCTGCCGGCGACGAGGCCGGCGAGCTGGACCGAGGCGTGGACGGGGCGCTCGTCGGCGTAGGTCGCGCTGTAGTAGGCCTCGGCCTGCTCCAGGGCCTGCTCCTCGGGCTGGGTCCAGGCCGCCGCGACGGTGGCGCGGTAGTCCTCGGCGAGGGCCGAGTTCAGGGCCTGGAGCCGCAGGGTCCCGAGGGTCGCCACCAGCAGGCCCACGGCCACGAGGGCGCGGGGGGCCCAGGTCCGGGCTCCCTCACGGACGCCGGAGCCGATCCAGACCAGCGCGAGGGCGAGGCTGACCGCCAGGCCGAGGGCGAGGACGAGGTCCCCTGCGGCGAGAGTGCTGGCGATCTCCTGCGGCGCCACGCGGCCCGCGCTCGCGGTCAGCGCTCCGTTGGCAGTCGCGAACTCCGCGCCGCGCGCGAGGAGGCCGAGGACAGCGGGAGCAAGGACGAGGGCGACGGGCAGGAGGCGGTTCTTCATGGACGGGATCCGGGGCGGGCTCGAGGACAGGAAGCGCGATCGCGGGTCGCAGGGCCCGCGCTCAAAGTGTCTACAGACCAAAGAGCGCGGGTAACCCTGCCCTTACCTTTTTTTGGGCAGCAGTCTCTCGCCCGCGGGGCGATTTGGGAAACGAGGTCGAGCGCGCCGACGGCCTGCTCGATACGGAGAGACCGCAAGCGCGAAGTGCCTCGGGAGCCGCTCGTCACGGCGCGGCCGAGCCCGCTGCAG
>WTJQ01000413.1 GCA_011524785.1 Planctomycetota bacterium
GAACACCAGCTCGACGGTCGCCTCGCCGCTGCGCGCGCGGAGCGCGGGGACGAGGGGCCACTCCTCCCGAGCGACGCGGGCCAGCAGGGCCGTCTGCATCGCCGCCCGACGGTCCGGGGGGACGCGCAGCAGCTGGTCGAAGGAGCGGGGGAGGCGCATGTCGGGGTGCTGGCAGCGAACGGGCTCGCGGCCGTGCCCGGGGCCTTGCCGCAGGGCAGCAGTGTCTCAAGACGACCCACCGGTCGTGTCGATGGCTCCAGGGAGCCATGACGCACGATCGCCTGACCTGGACCCCGGACCGCCCCCGGACCGTCCTCGTCCTGGGCGGTGGCGGCATGCGGGGGATGGCCCACGTCGGCGTCCTGCGCGCCCTCCAGAGCCTCGACATCCACTTCGATGCGGTGGTCGGGACCTCCATCGGCTCCCTGATCGGCGCGATGGTCGCGGGGGGGATGCCCCTCGACCAGCTCGAGGACGAGGTCCTCCACCTGAAGAAGGAGGACTACTTCCGGCTCAACGCGCTCAAGCTGCTCCTCCGCGGGCCACGCGTCGTGTCGATGTACCAGGGCCAGCGCTTCCGCAAGAGCCTGGAGCGCCTGCTCCCCGGAGGAACGGTCTCGGGCACCTCGCTGCCCTTCTGGTGCAACGCGGTCTGCCTCGAGACGGGGGGCAGCGTCTTCTGGGGGACCCCCGGCTTCGACGACGTCCCGCTCGTCGACGCCGTCTACTCCTCCTGCGCCCTGCCCGCGGTCTTCGAGCCCCTGGCGCACGACGGGCGCCACTTCGTCGACGGGGGCATCGCCGACCCGACCCCGCTGCGCTTCGCGCGCGCGCTCGGGGCCGAGCGGATCATCGCGGTCGACCTGACCGTCAAGGGCACCTACAAGGCGCACAACTTCCGCGGGCGCGCGATCTCGACCCTCTTCCGGTCCTTCGAGATCGCGCAGGAGGTCGTCGTCGAGCACATGCTCCACATGCACGTCGACGAGCAGGTCGTCCTGATCCAGCCCAAGGTCGGGCACCTGCACCGCTTCGACTTCGACGAGGTGCCCGATGTGATCGCTGCGGGCGAGCAGGAGGCGCTGCGAGTCCTGCTGTCCCATCCCGCCACGCGTGACGAGGTGCGGGTCGACCCGGAGCTGGGGCTCGCCTGCCCGGTGCAGCCCGCCGAGTACGTGCAGCTGTCGATCGATCCCTCGCGCTGCGTCGGCTGCGGCCTGTGCGAGACCGTGTGCGAGACCGACGGGTTCCGCATGGGGGACGGCGTCGCTGACGTGCTCAAGCCGCACAACTTCGAGTGCACGCGGGACCATGCGTGCGCGCGCAACTGCCCGACCCAGGCGATCCGCCTCGGCAACCTCTAGGGCCCGGGCCAGTCCCTGGCCTCCGCAGGCTCACTCGGCGGGGTCAGGGGAGGTCGTCCGAGCGCAGGCGTCCCCGCTGCGCCTCCATCCGGCGGACGTCCTCGTCGGAGAAGCCTTGCTGCGAGTGGGACGGGTCCCCGTGGTTCGCTCCTGATCCGGGGGAGCCTCCACCGACGCCTCCGGCAGCGGCCTGGCGGAACAGGTCCTCGAGGTTGCCGAAGGCGAAGCCCCGCGGCCCGAACCCGCCAGCCGCCCCGGCCATGTGCCGCAGCCGGACGCCGAGCAGCTCCTTCGAGCCGGCGAACAGCAGGAACAGGCCGAGGAACGGCATCATCAGGCTCCACTGCCACCCGAACAGGATCATGCCCCAGGCGAAGAGGCGCCCGATCTGGGCCGCCGTCTCGGTCCCGCGGAGCCACCCGCGTCGGCGGGCGAGGAGCGAGCGCAGGATCTTGCCCCCGTCCATCGGGAACGCTGGCAGCAGGTTGAAGACGCCCATCACGAGGTTGACCCAGACGAGCAGTCCGAGGACCGGCACGACGCCGAGCTCGAAGGGGGCCATGGAGGTCATCTGGCTCAGCACCCCGAGCATCAGCAAGCCAACGATGCCCAGCCCCGCGAGCGCGAAGTTCACCAGCGGGCCGGCGAGCGCCACGGCACCCTCGACCGCCGGATCGTCCGGCATGCCCTCGAGCATCGCGACGCCGCCGAGGGGCCACAGGGTGATGTCCCGGACGCCCACGCCGAGGCGCCGCGCGACCAGCGCGTGCCCCAGCTCGTGCAGCAGGACGGAGCCCAGCACGAGCCCGAGCCCGAAGATGGTCATCAGTCCTGCCTGCCAGCCGAGCTTCAAGGCCTGGCTGAGCGCGAGCCCGACCACCAGCACCAGGAGGAAGGGCTGGAGGCGGATCGGGATGCCCGCCACGCGGCCGAGGTGCCAGGGCCGGCCGGGACCGTTGAAGACGCCGAAGGTCATCGAGGAGGAAGGGTACACGGCCGGCTGGGAGGCCCCTCCTCCCGCATCGGTCGACTGGGTCTGTGGGATACCCTGCGCTGGAGTTCCATGAGCGGACCCCTGCGAGCCCCCCTGCGCACCCTGGAGGTGATCCTTGGGGCTGCGGGCGTCACGAGCACGGCCCGTGAACTGCCGGCAGCCGCCCTTGGAGGCCCTGCCGCCGCCCTCGAGTGGCTGGCCGGGACGGCGGACGGGGGCGCGGCGCTCACTCTCGCCGTGGGGCCCTGCGTGGTGCGGGGCGTGCCGACCGCCGCACGGCTCCAGCTCGCGGCCCGGGCGCCGCTGGGCGGCGGACTGGCCGAGGGCCAGGTGGGTTCGGAGCTGGCCGCGCGGTTCGCCACCCTGGCGGACCTGGTGATCCTCTCGGGAAGCGTCCCCGAGGGCGACGGGGTCCTCGTCCTCCAGGAGAGCGGCGTCACGCTGCTTCGCAGACCCGCTTGGCGCGCGCTCTCTGCGGTTGCCCGTAACCGCGCGCTCGAAGCCGAGCTCGGGCCGTGCGGGACGCTCGCCTGCGGGCCCGCGGCCCACGCGGGCGTTCCGTACGCCAACCTCACCGCGGGCGCGCGACCCGGCAGCCGGGTCGGACGCGGGGGCCTGGGCCGCGTGCTGGCGGAGCGGGGCCTGCTCGCCGTCGCCGTGGTCGCGGAGCCCGTGCCCACGCGGAATCACCATGACCTCGAGGCTGCCCTGCGGCGCTCCCCGCGGCTGCGAAGCCGGGCTGCCGGAGGCACCCTGGAGCTCTTCGGTGCAGCCGAGGGAGCCGCGTCGGCGAACGGACAGCGCCACGGCTGCCATGGCTGCCCCACGCCCTGCGGGATCGCTCTCGATGGGGGAGCTGGCCCCGCGCGCTTCAGCGCGCTCGAGCCGCTGCGGACACGCTTCGGGCCCGCGGCCGACGCGCTGCTCGAGCAGTGCAACGAGCTCGGGCTCGATGCTCGGGAGGCGGCCGCGCGCCTGCACCCGGGCGAGGAGGTGGACGTGCTCCTCACCCGGCCCGGCCCGGCGCGTGCGCTCGCCCCCCTGGCGCGTCGGGACCTGACCGGTCGCCTCGCGGCGCGGGTGGCTGCGCGAGGGAGTGATCCCCTGCGCGCCTTCCCCTTCCTCACCGAGGCGGGCCCCGGGAGGCTGGCCGAGGTCGCGCGTGGGATCCCCTGGCCGGACGGGAGCGAGGACGGGGACGACCCGCGCGGAGCCGGCTGGGTGGTCGCCTGGCACGAGGAGCTCAACGCGGCCCTGGACGCCCTCGGCTTCTGCGCGTTCTCGGCGGCGGCTCTCCTCGCGGACGGGGTCCTCGGCCTCGACGCGCTCGCCCTGGCGCTGCTCCCGGAGCTGGCCGACGAGGGGGCGCCCGGCGCGCGCCTGCAGGGCCTCGGTGCCGACCTCGTGCGGACGGCCCACCGCGCGCGGGCCGCGCTGGGCGCCGGCTTCGCCGAGGGCGCCGAGCCGGACCTCCAGGCACCCCTCGCGGCCTATCGCCGGTGGTGCGGGCTCGATGCGGAGGGATTGCCATGCCTGGACCCCGAGGTCCCGGCGTCAGTGGATGGACCCGCCGCGCTCCAGCCGGCGGCGCTCAGGGAGCCTCGGCCCTCTGGACGCGTCGTGGTCGCGGCGGCGGCGACGGCGGCAGCGGCGGCGCTGAGAGGGCGTGCGCCTCTGGGCCCTCCGAGCGAGGAGGAGCGCGAGCTCGAGGTCCCGGTCCCCGCGACGGGGGCCGAGCTCCGCCGCGCGCTCGCAGCACGCGAGCCGGGCCTCGCCGAGCTGCTGCTGGACGGGGAGGGCCGTCCGATCCCCGCTCTCGTCCGCGAGGGGCGTCCGCTGGCGGCGGGCGAGCGCGTCGAGGACGGCGACAGGATCGAGCTCGTCTGGGTCGTCCCCGGAGGATGAGCTGAGCCGTGAGGGAATCGGGCGCGCCCGGTCCCTATCCTCGGGCCGAGCGCATGAGCCGCCTCCTCGTGATCAAGACGGGCGCCCTCGGGGACGTCCTGCGCACCACCTCGATCCTGCCGGGTCTGGCGGAGCGCTCCCCCGCACTGGAGCTGACCTGGGTGACGGCGACCGGTGCCGGACCGCTGCTCGCTGGGCACCCGCACGTGGCGGAGATCATCGAGGTCGACCCCAAGTCGCCGGAGGCCCTCGGGCACCTGGAGGCGAGCCTCGGCGACCGTTCCTTCGATCGGATCCTCTCGCTGGACGACGAGGAGCCTCTCTGCCGCCTCGCCTCCGCCCTGGCCGAGCGCACCGGGGCGACGCCCACGGGCGCGGTGCTCGGTCCCGATGGACGGCCGGCGTACACCGACGACGCGGCCTGCTGGTTCGGCATGGGGCTCCTGTGCCGTGAGGGCCTGGCCGAGGCCGACCGCCGCAAGCTCGCCAACCGCAGGACCCATGCGGAGCTGCTGGCGGAGGTGGCGGGTGTGAGACCGGATCGGCCGCACCTGGAGCTCGAGGCGGAGGAGCGCGCCGCCGGGGCGGCGCGCGCCGTGGCCCTCGCGGGCCCCGGTCCGGGCCCCCTCATCGGCCTGAACACGGGCGCTGGCGGGCGCTGGACCACGAAGGCCATGCGCGTCGAGGAGGTCGCTGGCTTGGCAGCGCTGCTCGCCGGCTCCGGGACCGCGGCGCCGCGCCTGCTCCTGCTTGGGGGCCCCGACGAGGTCGAGCGCAACGGGGACCTGGCCGCGCGCATCCGCGCAGCTGCCCCCGGAGTCACCCTGGCCGAGGCGCCGCTGGACCTCGAGCTGAGGGAGTTCGCCGCGCTGGTGGGGGCGCTGGACCTGCTCGTGACCTCGGACAGCCTCGCGCTGCACATGGGCGTCGCCCAGGC
This sequence comes from Planctomycetota bacterium, assembly GCA_011524785.1. GTDB lineage: Bacteria > Planctomycetota > UBA1135 > UBA1135. The sequence goes on from WTJQ01000413.1 coordinate 5,201, forward strand.
GCGGCGCGTGGTCGCGTTCTTCGCCCCGACCTCCCCGCACGAGATCGACCTGTTCGGCCGTGGGGAGAAGGTCGTGTCGACTGCGTCGGATGCCGGCAGCTACCGCCGTGACGCCGACAACGGCTCCATCACGGCGGAGCGGGTCGCAGCCGCAGTCCAGCGGCAGCTGGCGGAGCTGCGCTGAGCCCCGTCGACGGGCGGCGGAGCCCGCGCGCAGCCCGCGGTTGACGGTGGGGTGCTGCCCCGGGAAGCTGCTCCCATGTCCAGCCGGTTCGTCTACCGCCTCGCCAAGACCCTCGAGGGTGCCGGCCTCCTGGCGATCCTCGTGGGCCTGATGATGAGCGTCGAGCTCGGGATGAAGGACGAGGGGCTCTCGTCGATGAAGATGGAGAGCTACGGCCTCGCGATCGGCGCGGGGCTGTTCCTCCTCGGCTGGCTCCTCGAGCGCGCCCTCGGGACGCGCTGAGCGGCGGCTGCGCCCGGGTACCCCGGCGGACGCGACGCTCAGGCGTCCACGCCCTCGGCGAACTGCAGCTCGTGGAGCCGGGCGTAGGCTCCGCCGCGCGCGAGCAGCTCCTCGTGGGTGCCGCGCTCGATGATGCGGCCGCGGTCGAGGACGAGGATCACCGAGGCGCGCCGGATGGTGGAGAGCCGGTGGGCCACGACGAGCGCGCTCCGTCCGGTCAGCAGGCGGCCGATGGCCTCCTCGATGCGCGCCTCCGTGCCCGAGTCGACGCTGGCGGTGGCCTCGTCGAGCACGACCAGGTCGGGCCGACCCGCCAGGGCCCGGGCGATGGCGAGCAGCTGGCGCTCGCCCGTCGAGAAGGTCGCGCCGCGCTCGGCGACCTCGGCCTCGAGCCCTCCCTCCAGGCCCTCGAGCACCTGCCCCGCGCTGCTGGCCGTGAGGGCCTCGTCCACGGCGGCGCCGTCGACGCCCTCGCGATCCATCACGACGTTCTCGCGGACGGTCCCCGCGAAGAGGAAGTCCTCCTGCAGGACGAGGCCCATGCGAGAGCGCCAGTCCTCGAGGTCGACCTCCGGGAGGGGGACCCCGTCCACGAGGACCTGACCGCGGCCGGGGTCGTAGAACCGCAGCAGCAGGTTCACGATCGTGCTCTTGCCGGCGCCCGTCGCGCCGACCAGGGCCACGGTCTGGCCCGGCTCGATGGTGAAGTCGAGGTCCGCGACCACCTCCTGGTCCTCCAGGTACCCGAACGCCACTCCGTCGAACCGGACCTGGGGCGCGGCACCGCGCGCGCGCAGCGGACGGGGCTCGCTGGGGGAGGTCAGGGACGGCTCGGTGTCGAGGACCTCGAACACGCGCTCGGCGGAGGCGAACGCCGACTGGAGGATGTTGTAGCGCTCGCCGAGGTCGCGGATCGGCTTCACCACGAGGTTCAGGTACAGCCAGAAGCGCGTGAACTCGCCGATCGTGAGCTCCTGGTCCGCGATCGAGACCACGCCCACGCCGAGGGTCGCGCCCTGGATGGCGTAGACCGCCACCGACATGATCGGGAAGAACAGGGCGAACAGGAAGATCGTGCGCTTGTTCGCCTCGTAGTAGCGATCCAGCCGGTGCGCGAAGCGCGCGCCGACCTGCTGCTCCCGTCCGAAGAACTGGACGACGCGGATGCCCTGCAGCACCTCCTGCAGGTAGCCGTTCAGCTTGGCGAGCTCGGCGCGCACCGACCGGTGGGCGCGGCGCGCGCCGCCGCGGAACGACAGGCTGATGACCACGAGGATCGGGGTCATCAGGGTGACCACCAGGGCCAGCGGCGCGTGGATGGTGTAGAGCACCGCCAGCACCACCACGACCTTGAGCGTGTCGAACACGAGGGTGACGACCCCCGAGGTGAACAGCTCCGCGAGGTTCTCGACGTCGCTCGACACGCGGGTGACGAGGGCGCCGGTCGGGCGCTTGTCGAACCAGGCCAGGTCGAGCCCCGACAGATGGCGGTACAGGTCCGTGCGCAGGTCGTGGATGACGGCCTGCCCCGTCCGGTTCAGCGTGGCGACCTCGAAGTAGCGCAGGCCCATCTGGACGACGAGCACGCCCAGGTACGCCCCGACCAGGACGAGGAGCTGTTCGACGAAGGGGCTTCGGTCCGTGCCCTCCGCGGCGTCCATCGACTCCTGGACCGGCCCGTCGAGGGTCGCCTCCCAGATCCACGGCCCGAGCAGGTCGAGCGCGAAGAGCGCGACCAGGATGCCGAAGCTCTGGAGGAAGAGCCGCTTGTGGGGGCCCGCGTAGCGCAGCAGCCGCCGGAACAGGCGGCCGTCCCACGCGCGGGTGGCGACGAGCTCCTCGTCCTGCCAGCTCACGCGTGGCCTCCCTCGGGCTCGGCGACTTCACGATTGCCCGCCTCACGCCGCTGCTGCTGCTCCCAGGTGTCCCGGTACCAGCCGGCGGCCTCCAGCAGCTCCTCGTGGCGACCGCGCTGGGCGATCGAGCCCTTGTCGTCGAGGACGAGGATCTCGTCGCAGCTGGCGACCGTGGAGAGCCGGTGGGCCGCGACCACCACGGTGCGTCCCGAGCCTGCCTCGCGGAGGGTGCCCAGGAGCTGCCGCTCGGTCTCGGTGTCCACCGCCGAGAGGCAGTCGTCCAGGACGAGCACCTTCGGGTCGCGGGCCAGGGCGCGCGCGATGCAGGTGCGCTGGCGCTGGCCACCTGACAGGGTCACACCTCGCTCCCCGATCAGGGTCTGGGCCCCTTCCGGGAAGCGCGCCACCTCCTCGGTCATGGCCGCCTGCTCGATCAGCTCCGCGACCTCCTCGTCCGACAGGTCCCCTTCCGCGCCGAAGCGGATGTTGTCGGCATAGGGGACCGAGAACAGGAACGCGTCCTGGGGCACGTATCCGAGCGCGCCGCGCGCGTGGGGGAGGGCCAGCTCCCGCAGGTCCCGGCCATCGAGGAGCACCGCGCCCTCCTGGGGATCCATCTGGCGCCCGAGCAGGAGCAAGAGGGTCGACTTCCCGCAGCCGGTGGGGCCGACGACGCCCAGCGAGCCGCCCGGCTCGACGCGCGCGTCGATCCCGCGGAGGGCCGGCTTGGTGCCCGTGGGGTAGGTGAACCCCACGCCCCGCAGCTCGAGTGCCCCGGCGACCGCCTGCTCGGGCGCCTCGCCGGCCTCGCGTTCGCCCAGGGCCGAGCGGGTGGCGAGCAGCGTGTCCACGCGCTCCGCGCTCGCCACCGCCCGCGGGTACATCCCCGCGATCCAGCCGAGCGCGATCAGGGGCCAGAAGACCTTCAGCGTGAGGTCGATGAACTGGAACAGCGAGCCGACCGGCAGGGTCCGGTCGATGGCCGCGAGGCCGCCCACCGTGAGGATCACGGCGAAGGTCAGATCGAAGGAGCCGTTGATCGCTGCGTGGGTCAGGCCGCGGGCCCGGCCGAGGGCCACCTGGTTGTCGCGGTTCTTGGCGCTGGCGCGGTCGAAGCGCCGGGCCTGGGCGCCCTCGCGGTGGTAGCCCTTCACGACCCGCACGCCGCCGAAGTCCTCCTGGGCTCTGTGCGAGATGTCGGCCAGGCTCTCCTGGACGGCGGTCGATTCGCGATGGAGGCGCGGGGTCAGGCGCTTCATGATCACGCCGACCGCGATCATGGGCAGCCCGATCGAGAGCCCGAGCCACAGGTTCAGCGTCATCAGCCAGCTGAGGCTGATCGGGACGATCACCACGGCGCCGAGCGTGTACATCAGCCCGGGCCCGAGGAACATGCGCAGGGCCTCCACGTCGGCCGTCAGGCGGCTGACGAGGTCGCCCGACCGACTGCGGTCGTGGAAGGCGAAGTCGAGGCGCGCCAGGTGGTCGAACAGCTCCTGCTTGAGCTCGACCTCGAACCGGCGCGAGACGACCACGATCAGCCAGCGCTGCCAGAAGCGGAAGAAGGCGTGGGCCAGGGCCGCGCCGCCGAGCAGCAGCAGCGTGGTCGTCAGCCAGTCCACGTCGCTCGACGTGCGGACCCGGTCGAGGGCCTGCCCGACCAGGATCGTCGTCGCGACGTCGAGGGACTGGGCCAGCGGGATCGAGAGGATCCCGAGGACCAGGCGCGTCCGATGCTTGAGGAAGCGCCGGAAGTAGGTGGCGAGGAGCCTCACCGGGCCTCCTCCCCGGCGAGCTCGGCTCGCAGGGTGTCGAGGGCCTCGAGCAGGTCCTCGAGGGCCTCGGCGGCTTCGGCCCCTCGCAGCGAGGGGAAGGTGTGGGAGCCGTAGCCCCGCTCGGGATCCGGGGCCCAGAGCCGGTTCCGGAACCAGGGGCGCTCCGGGAGCCCCTCCGCGAGCTCGAGAGCCCGCAGGACCGTGGGGCGGTCCACGAGCCGCTCCGCGTCGGCGCGCGCGTGGACCCCGGCGCGTCGCACGGCGGCGCGGAGGGAGGGGAACGAGCCGAGGGCTCCCTCGGCGGGCTCGATGCCGAGGTCCATGGCCTCCGCCCACTGGGACCAGCGCGCCTCGATGGCTCCGGCGAGCGCCTCGAAGCCGCTGGCGAGGGAGCGCGCCTGCTCCTCGCCGAGCCAGTCACTCGTGCGCGCCGCGTGGCGCGCCAGGCTGCGCGCGAAGGCTGCCTGGTCGAAGGCGAGGGGGCCCTGCTCCGCCGCCTCCACCAGCAGGGCCTCGACCGAACGGGCCGCGAGGCCGTGGGCCCGGAACCCCGGATCCAGGTAGCGATCGATCAGGGGGAAGTCGTCGAAGACCGTGTGGTACTGGCCGCCGCCGCTGCCCCCGAAGCCCAGGTCCAGGGTCGGGACCCCGAGGTGGTGGAGGAACACCGTGTAGTCCGAGCCCGAGCCCGGGAGGCCGAGGTCCGGGCGGCCGCGCTGGCTGCCGAGCCAGCGCGCGGCGACCGAGCGGCCCGCGGGGTGGGGGACCTCCGCGAGGGCCTCCGCCACCAGCGCCTCGAGGCCCGGCGTCCCCGAGCAGCCGAGCTCGAGGCCGCCCACGAGGGCGTCGGCGTTGACGTAGAGGAGCAGCTGCTCGCGGAGCCGATCGGCGTTGGCCTCGCCCCACTCCGTACTGCCGATGAGCCCGGACTCCTCGGCGTCCCAGAAGGCGAGGGAGATGCCATGGCGCGGCGTCCACCCGGCCGCGCGGCGCCGTCCGAGCGCGCGCGCCGCCACGAGGAGCGAGACCGTGCCCCCGCCGGCATCGTTGGCTCCCCGCACCCAGGAGTCCCTGTGGTTGCCCGCGAGCACGAAGCCCGGCTGCGTCCCCGGGAGGTGCCCGAGCACGTTCACGATGCGGCGCAGCGTCCGGGGCGCGTCCACCTCGAGCGTGACCTCCACCGGGCCGGGACCGCTGGCGTCCAGTCGCTCGAGGAGCAGGCGCGCGTCGTCCGCGCCGATCGGGAGCGACGGGATCCGCGGCAGGATGCGGGCGAGCTCCTCGCCGTCGAGGCGCCGGGCCTCGGCCCCTGGCGCCGGGGAGGCGGTCCCAGGCGTGGAGGGGTCTCCCGGGAAGCGCGCCATGGGCGCGATCGAGCCGCGCTGCACGGCCCAGCCAGGCATCCATGGACCATCCGGCCAGACGGGGCCGCGCTCGGGGCCGGCCTCGGCCGGGTCGGTGAACATGAGCACCGCGCTGCAGCCGAAGCGCTGGGCGTTCTCGGCCTTCACGCCGCGATAGCTGCGTCCGTACCGGCAGAGGGCGACGCTGCCCGCGAGCTCGACCCCCTGTTCGACCAGGCGCTCGAAGTCCTCCCGCAGTCCGTGCCCACAGTCGACCACGGGGCCGCGAGCGCTCGCGCTGGCCGACCAGGCGTGGAAGGGCGGGAGGTCCCCGGGCGGCACCGCATCCGCGTCGAAGGTGCGCAGTCGCTCCAGGAGCGGAGGCCCGTCGCCCGCGTGGATCGCCAGGCGCGTCCTGCGGGGGAGGGAGAGCAGGACCTCCCGCTCGTCCCACTCCACCTCGAAGCCGGCTCGCGTGAGCTCGTCGCGGACCAGCTCGGCCGCGCGCAGGGAGGGCGCGGTGCCGGCCAGCCGGGTGCTGGCGCAGAGCTCGCGCAGCAGCGCGCGCGCCTGGACCTCGGGCGAGGCTGGCTCCTGCTCCGCGCCTCTGGATCCTGCTGCGCTTCCCGGGGTCCCCGGGCCCGCTCCAAGGAGGAGGGGGCCCAGAGCGAGCGCGGCGAGGCGGAGGTCCATGGCCGCGATTCTAGGACCCCGCTCCGCGCCGCTCGCCCCTGCAGTCCAGTTCCCGCAGGCCGTTCCCAGGCTCGCGCTGCCAGCCGCCTCCGAACAGCGGCGCCCGGCGGCGTCTGGATTCACGGCCGTCGGGATCCCTAGGCTCCGCCACATGGAGCGACGCTTCTCGGTCCAGGCCGTGATCTTCGATCTCGACGGCACGCTCGTCGCCACGGACCGCTTCTGGCCGGATGCGGCTCGCGCGGGGGCCCTGCGCGCGTTCGAGGAGCTGGGGCTGGAGCAGCTGCCCCCCGAGCCGGACGTCTGGATGGCCATGGTGGGCCAGCCCCTCGAGGAGGCCTTCGTGGCGGCCTTCCCCGACCTCTCCGAGGCTCAGCGGCAGGTCCTCCTCGAGCGCTGCGTCGAGGAGGAGCATCGCCTGCTCGACGAGGGGCGTGCCGGGCTCCTGCCCGGGGTCACCGCGACCCTCGAGGCCCTCCGCGCCGACGGGGTTCGGATCGGCGTCGCCAGCAACTGCAGCGGTGCGTACCTGGAGCAGATGATGCGCGGCCTCGGCCTGGCCGAGTGGGTCGAGGAGCCGCGCTGCCTCGACTCCCCGGGGATCCGCGACAAGGGAGACATGGTCGAGGACCTGCTGCTGACCTTCGGCACGAGGCACGCAGTCATGGTGGGGGACCGCTCCAGCGATCGGGACGCGGCCTGGGCCAATGGGATCCCGCACGTCCACCTCGCGCGCGGCTATGCGCTGGCAAGCGAGGAGGTCGAGGCCGAGGGCTGCATCAGCGGGATGGACGCACTCGTGCCGCTGCTCGCGGAGCGGGCCGGCCGCGTGCGGGCCCTGGCTGCAGACCTCGAGGTCCCGCGGCGCGCGGCGCGGGTCCTCGTCACCGGCGCGCCGTTCAGCGGCTGCCGCGACCTGGCGCAGGACCTGGCGAGCGCGCTCGCGGCCGCTGGCGGCCGGCCGGTGGAGGTGCTCGAGGGCTTCGATTGGCTCCGGACCGACGCCGAGCCGGCAGCGGCGGGCGAGCCGCCGCTGGCCGCGCTGGGCCGAACGCTGGACCTTCCGGCCGCGGACGCGGGGCTCGGGGCGCCCCTCGCTGCGGGCCACGTGCGCGTGGTCGCCTGCCCGCTCGGGCTGCATCCCGCCCTCCTGACGGCGGCCGACCGGGTCGTCTGGGTGGCCGCCGAGGCGGAGGTTAGGCTCCGGCGCGGCGCCGGGGAGGTTGGGCGCCAGCAGGGGCTGCCGCGCCTGGAGGCCCTGCTTGGCGCCACCGAGCCC
>WTJQ01000027.1 GCA_011524785.1 Planctomycetota bacterium
GGGAGGACGTCCCAGTCCCCCAGCCGGGTGCTGCCGCCCGGCTCGCGCCTCGGGGGCCCTCAAGCGGGCACGCGCGCGCCAGGCTCCTCGCCAGCAGGGGCCAGAGGGGTCTGCCCAGGGCTGGACCGCCCCGCGCGCCCCTCCAGGAGCGCGAATCATCGTCCTGGGGACCATTTGGAAGAACGCATGACCACGCCGTGCGCCCCTCGAGGAGCCCCAGTCGCTGCCCTGGGCAGCCAGGAGCGCGAACCGGTGCGCCCCCGATCCTCAGCCGGAGGTGCCGGCGGGGAGGACGCGAGCGGGACTCGCGGCCTCCCCGGTCAGCGGGGTGTCCCCGTGGGCCCTCCGCGTCGGGACGGGCTCGAAGCCCGCCCGGCGCAGGCGGCCGTGCAGCGCGTCTCCCGCCTGGAGGCGGATCCGGACGGTCTCCCCAGACTCCGGATCCACCCAGCCGTGCAGCTGCTCGCGGACCCCGCCCGCCTCGCCGGTCACGCGACCGGCGACGAGGGCCTGGGGACGAGAGGAGCGCTGGACGACTGGACGGGACATGGCTGCAGGGGCTCGGACCTCCCCCCCGGGTGGCCCGTCCCCTCTCCTTGGGGCTGGCGGGCGCGAGCTTGCGCGCCCGAACAGGAGTACGGCCGACCGTCCCGATCTCTCCATCAAGGGAACGAGAAAGACCCCGGCGCCGTCGCCGGGGTCTCGGTTCCGGGAACGGGTCCCGCCTCGGATGGCCGCTCCAGGCCCCGGCTCTCCAGGCCCGTGCTCAGCGCACGACCAGGGGCGCCAGGTCCATCTCCTCGGGGACCTGGACCCCGAGGGCGTCGAGGACCGTGGGCGCCACGTGCAGCACGCTCACCCCGTCCTCCGGCACCTCGACCGGACGGTTCGAGAAGAAGATCCCCGTGACCAGGTTCGGCGAGTTGCCCGCGTGGTCCCCGGACCAGGGGTTGGTGTTGTCCCGGTAGATCGCCCCCGGTCCGACGACGCCGTCCTCCTCGACGAGGCGCGCGCCTCCCGTGACGGTGTTCCAGCCGGCCCGGTAGTACTCGTCGAAGCCCAGCATCAGGTCGGAGCACGGGTAGGCCGTCGAGCTCCAGTCACCGGGGTAGAGGTCCCAGACGATCTCCGCGTCCCGCCCGACGCTCCTACCGCCGTCCGTCGCGGCGACGAAGCGCGCGGCGATGTCCTCGAGGACCCCACGCGCCTCCTCCTCAGTGACGATCCCCTGGGGCTCACGTCCCTCGAGGTTCAGGTACACCATGCCGAGCCCCAGGGAGTAGGCCTTCGTCCGGCTCCAGTCCACGTAGCCGAAGCCGCCGGACCCGGAGCGAGGAGTCGCGCCCTCCTTGATCGCGAGGAAGCCCTCCTGCGCGAGCCACGCGTTCACGTCCATCTGGCGGCGGAACGACGAGAAGCCGTGGTCCGCGCACAGGAGCAGGCGGTCCCCCTCACGGAGCTGCTCCTGGACCTCGCCCACCCGGGCGTCCATCTGCCGGTAGACCTCGTCGATGCACTCCGACAGGGGCATCTCCTTGCCGAAGAAGCGCACCACCTGCGCCGCCTCAGCGGGGTCGTGCATCGGGTGCTCCGGATCGGCGTGGCGGTAGAGGATGTGCTGAACGCGATCCGTCACGCTGTACACGGAGAACAGCAGCCGCCAGTCGTCGCGGGAGAGGGTGCGATCGAGCAGACGCCGCCGCCACTCCATGGTGAACTCGATGTCCTCGAGGAAGGCCTGAACGCCAATGCGCTCGTCCTTCATCTGGTTCGTCAGGCACGCCCAGCCGAGGGTCTCGAAGGGCTCCCCCAGCCAGTCCGCGAGCTCACGCGAGAACTCGCGCGGCTGGCTGACCGGCTGCCAGAAGGGAGGCTCCCGGGGATCGATCCCAAGACTGTCGACGTAGATCGTGACGGGATCCGCCGCGCTGACCAGCTTGACGCGCGTGATGGCGCGGACGTTGAGCAGGGGCCCCAGCTCGAAGTTCAGGTGGAACCAGTCGGACCACGCGCCCTCCTCGAGCTCCTGACGCTGGTCCGCGATCGTGATGGCCGCGCCGCTGTCCGAGGGCTCGATGGCCAGGGGCAGGCTGGCCCTGTGATCCCAAGGCTTGGCGCGCATGCCGCTGATGACGTCCTCGAACCCCGCGCGCTCGTCGCGCAGGCTCTGGCTCTCCTTCCAGGTCAGCTTGGGGTCGGCGAGGAGGGCGTCGATGCGCTGGAGCTCGCGGCTAGCACGCGCGCGGGCGTGGATGTCGAGCGGACCCCAGATCGACGAGCGGTAGATGCCATCGCTCGGCTCCGTCAGCGCGAAGACCGTCCCCGATCCAGTGTCCCCGGCACGCTCGCCCTTCGGACCGGAGTCGAACCAGATGTCGTCGCTCGTGTAGACGAACCACTCGCCGCTGATGCCGCCGCGGACGTCCGGGAGCCCGAGTCCTCCGAGCACGCGCGTGTTGGGAGCGTGCGGACGACCGAACGCGAGGGCCGCATCGAGCACGATCGCAGGCACGCCGGCCTCGCCCGCGTGGTCCCAGAAGCCAGCCGCCTTGACCTTGTTCCGGAAGACGACCGCGGCCTCGGTGGGCACGTTCTCGAGCGCACCAGCCGCCGACCAGCCGCCGCCCGCGCCAACGAGCAGCGCGAGCACGCCCGCGAGGGGCTTGCTGATGCCGAGCACGAGGCCCAGCAGCAGGAAGACGACGAGGGCGGAGCCGAGCCCTCCCACCAGGCCGAGCTCGAGCGGGCTGCGCCCGGCGACCAGCCCGAGGAACCCATCGAGCTCGAACTCCTCGATCGGGACGTTGGACTCGATCTTGATGTGCGCCGTGTCGGGCACGGGGGTCGTCCCCGCGATGCGGCGGTTGACGAAGCTCGGGACGCCGTTCTCCACGGGGTTGCGCCCGGTGTTGATCGCGGCCCAGCCAGCCGCGGACTCGGCGGGGTTCGTCGAGCGCAGGGGGGCGAAGGTGCCGGAGGCGGCGAGCTCCGCGAGGTGCGGCAGCTCCCCCGCCTCGATCATGCGGGCGGTGGTGCGGTAGTCCGCCCCGTCGAAGCCGAGCACGAGGACGCGCTCGTCTGCCCGGGTGAGGACCTCGGAGGAGCTCCC
>WTJQ01000538.1 GCA_011524785.1 Planctomycetota bacterium
AGATGGGGTCGTGACCCAGGACCCTGCAGCCCTGCTCGCCTGCCACTGCTGTGGCCTGATCCAGGAGCGCCCTTCGGAACAGCGGACGGGCGCCCTGGACTGCTGCCGCTGTGGCACGGCCCTCACGCGCCGTGAAGGCACCCGAGCCGCGCGGTCGGCGCTCGTCCGAGGCTGCGCGGCCTCCGCACTCGTTCTGTACCCCCTGGCCATCAGCCTTCCCGTGATGCGCCTCGAGTCCTTCGGCCATGCGAGCGCAGGGAGCGTGGTCAGCGGCACCTGGAGCCTCTGGCAGGACGGGGAGGAGCTGCTCGCCCTCCTGGTGTTCAGCTGCTCCGTGGTGTTGCCCCTGCTGAAGCTGGTCGGCCTGCTGCTGCTGGGTGGGCGTCCCCACTGGCTGGCGAGCCGTGCCAGAGGAGCCGTCCTGCGGCTTGTCGAGTGGACGGGGCGGTGGGGGATGCTGGACGTGTTCCTGATCGCTGTCGTCGCGGCCTGGCTCAAGCTCGGGGACCTCGTGGTCGTCCAGGCGGGCACCGGGGTGGTGGCCTTCACCGGAATGGTCCTCCTCTCCCTGCTGGCGTCGTCGCTGTTCGATCCCCACCAGGCATGGGACGAGTCCCCGGGGTGAGGCACTGCTCCGACGCCTCCACGTCCTGAAACAACCTCAGTCCTCCTTGGCCCAGTCATGAGCACCGACGATCCTTCCGACCCCACCACAGCCGTGCGGCCTCTGCCCGCTGCCGTCCCCTCCAGGGGAGGCCTCGGGTGGATCGCGTGGGCCCTCCCAGGGGCGACCTTGGTTCTGACGGTCCTGCTGCTCGTGAGCGCGCGGCCCGAGACCATCGCCATGGATGCTGTTGCAGTCAGTGGCTACGAGCTCGAGGAGGGAGCGGTGATCCGCCTCTCGGGGGTCACCGTGGGCGAGGTGAGCGAGGTCGCGATGGAGACCGACGGCCGCGTGCGGTTCGGGATCGAGCTCGACCCGGTGGCTGCGGCGCTGTGCACCGAGGGGGCTGCACTCCATGTCGTGCGGCCACGGGTCTCGGCCAGTGGCGCCACGGGGCTCGGGGCGCTGATCGGACCGCGATCGCTCGTCCTCGTTGCGGGTCCTCCCGGGGGCTCACGGCTCGACTCGCTGTCGGTGCTCGATGAGGAGCCGCCCCGAGCGGTGCGCCCGGAGGGCCTGCGCGTCACGCTGACCTCTCCGCAGCGCCAAGGGATCGCGGCCGGGGCGCCGGTGCTGTTCCGTGGGGTGAGGGTTGGCGAGGTCGAGGAGGTGCGCCTCTCCGGGGATGCCACGGCCGTCCTGATGACGGTTTGGATCGAGCCGGGAGCCGAGGGCCTCGTGCTGGACACCAGTCGGTGGTGGGAGGTGAGCGGCGTCGAGCTGGGATTGAGCCTCACCGGAGGGCTGAACGTTGGGTTGGAGAGCCTCGAGGCGGCCCTCACAGGAGGGGTAGCGTTCGCCACAGGGCCCGGGGGCAAGGCCGTTGGCACGGGGGCGACCTTCGAGCTGCAGCCGGAGCCTCGCGACTCCTGGCTGGAGTGGAGGACCCCCCTGGTCCTTGGAGCTGGGGCTGACCTCGTGGGGGTCCCCATCCCGGTCCTCGCGAGGCAGCGCTGGGTGGAGCCGGGAATCCTCGATCGAAGGCGTGAGCGTGAGGGGTGGCTCGTGTCCTACTCCGGTTCGCTCTGGGGCCCCCGAGTCCTGCTGGAGCAGGTGGACGGTGCGCGGGACGGGAGGACGGAGCTGGAGGTCCGTGGAGAGAGACTGGTCCTCGGCGACCTCGAGGGCGAGTCTGCCGTGGTCTCCATCGCGGACCCCCGTGACGGAAGTGCAGCGGCGCCGAGGGCGCGGTCAGCAAGAGGAGGAGAAGCGAGCCTCCTGCTCCTCGGGGAGCGGGTGATCCCCATCGAGCCAAGTGCCTGGGTCGTTCGGGGCGAGCAGTGCTTCCTGCGTGCGGGGCTGGCTCCAGGGCCCCTTCTGGGAGCTCTCGTCGTCGCTCGTGAGGACGGTGCAATCCTCGGCTTGATGGGGCAGGCCGGCGACGGTCTTCACCCGCTCCTGCCGTTGCCCTAGGCGGGCCTGACCAGGAGGTCGGCTCAGGAGCTCGCCACAGCGAGCCCAACCCCCTGGAGGGGACGCGTGGTCCCGGTCCCGCGCAGGGCCGTCAGCCGGAGAGCTCGTCCCAGGTGCGGCCGGCCGTGGGCTCGAGCGTCTGGGGGAGACCGCATGCAGCCCAGCCCTGGACGGCGATGCCACCCATGCCGTCCGGGCGACCGTGGTAGCCGCCGTCCATGTTGGCGAGGACCTGGAAGCCCTCGGCCCCCAGCAGCTCGCAGGCCATGCGTGAGCGACCTCCGGCCTTGCAGGCGACGACCAGCTTGGCGTCCGCGGGGAAGTGACGCTGCACGACGGAGACGAACTCGTCGTTGGGCTCCATGCCCATCGTGCCGAGGAACGCCACGGGGACGTTGTATGCACCGGGAGGGTGCCCCTCCTCGAACTCCTCGGGCGTGCGGACGTCGAGGTAGATCCAGCCCTCGGCGAGGCGCTCGGAAGCGGCATGCGGCTCGATGGTCTCGTAGCTCATGGGCGGAGCATAGCGAACCCGGGGCACGGAAGCCGGTGCTGGGCGCCGCGCATCAGGGCGGTCGGGCCTCGGGTCACCGGTCGCCGTCGCTGCGCCAGGCTTGCGTGAGGAGGACGGTCGGCGCGCCCAACGCATCGCTCTCGATCAGCAGCACCTCGAGGTCGCCCGGGCTCGCCTCGGCGAGGGCCTGCTCCAGAGCGAAGCGACGCTGCTCGGAAGTTCCGCCCTCCGTGACCTGCAGGGCGAGCTCGAGCTGGGCCAGGAGGGGGGCTTCGACCTCATGCCTCTGCTGAACGAAGGTGGGTAGCTCTCCGTACTCGATGCGCCCTTCGGCATCGCCCCGTTCGAGGATCAACACCTCTCGGTGGTGGTTCGATGGGAGTGAGGCGAGCCCGTTGAGGGCCGCGGCCGTGTACTGCTCGCGCAGGGAGGTCGCGCGCCAGGGGCCGGCGCCATGGGTCTGCGGGCCACCCCAGTCGTGGGAGTCCGGCCTCATGAGACCGAGGACGCCAAACGC
>WTJQ01000104.1:0-1923 GCA_011524785.1 Planctomycetota bacterium
CCTCACGCTCGCATCCGGGAGGGGGCTCCGCCTTCGCGTGGGGGCCGGAGCCGTCCTCGAGCGGGAGGAGTGGCCGCAGGCTCTCGAGCGCTGCCGGGTCCTCGTGACCGCCGCGGCCGCCTGAGCCTTGCGTCGGCGCGGCGCGGGGAGGACGATCCCTGCATGGCGTTCCGCATCGCGCACGAGCTCTCCTGGTCCGCGTCGAGGGCGTCGACCCTCGCCTCGTGTCCCCGTCGCTACTACTGGGACTACTACGGGTCGTGGCTGGGATGGGACGCCGGCGGCGATCCCAAGCGGAGGCAGGCGTGGCTGCTCAAGAAGATGACCCGGATGCCGATGCTGGCGGGGCAGATCGTCCACGACGCGATCCAGCAGTGGTTCGAGCGGAAGCGGGACGCGGGGGCTCCTCCCGAGCGGGAGACCTTCGTGGAGAGCGCCGTGAGCGAGCTGCGGCGCCACTACAAGGACTCCCGCGACGGGAAGTGGCGTCGACGTCCCGCCAAGATCACGCACCTCGCGGAGCACCACTACGAGGAGCCGCGGATCGACGAGGGCACGGGCGAGGCGGCTCGCTACGGAGCCCTCTACCGGGATCGCATCGTGGAGAGCCTCAGCGCCTTCCTCGAGATGCCCGAGCTGGCGGATGTCCGCGAGAGCGACCCCGCGACCTGGCTGGCCTGCGAGGACATGTCGACCTTCGACGTCGAGGGCGTCAAGGTCTACGCCGTGCCCGACTTTGCGTTCCGTGACGACGCAGGCGTCGTGCACATCTGGGACTGGAAGACGGGGAGCCCTCGAGACGCGGACCGGTTCCAGCTCGAGGTCTATGCCGGCTACGCGCGCGACTTCTGGGGCGCCGACCCGGAGCGGGTGGTGGGCTACGACGCCTACCTCCGGGATCGGACGGTGACCGAGGTCCGGCCGGGAGCCGCGGGGCTCGATCAGGCCTACCGGCGCATCCTCGAGAGCCTCGGCGAGATGCGGGCCGCGCACTTCGACGCGGGTGAGACCGCCGGGGACCCCGAGGCCTTCCCGATGGTCGAGGACGCGAGACCCTGCTCCTCCTGCAACTACCGCGAGCTCTGCGACCGGGCCTGACCCCCCGATGGCCGCCCCTCCGTTCCTGTCCCTGCTGCTCCCGACGCTGAACGCGGCTCGGGACCTGGAGCGCCTCCTCCCGGCGCTCGAGGCGCAGCAGTGGCCGGGGACGGTCGAGCGGCTCGCGATCGACAGCTCGTCCGACGACGGCACGGTCGGACTCCTCCAGGGAGCCGGGTTCGAGGTCGAGGTCATCCCCCGCGCGAGCTTCCGCCACGGGGCCACGCGCAACAGCCTGGTCCAGCGCGCGCGCGCGGACCGCGTGCTGCTCCTGACCCAGGACGCCGTCCCGGCAGCGCCGGACGCGCTCGCCAAGCTGGCGGCCCACCTCGAGGACCCTGCGGTCGCGGGCGTCTCCGCGCGTCTCGTTCCGCACCCCGATACGGATGCCTTGAGCGCGCGGACGGTCCTAGCCTCGCCGGAGGCCTCGGGACTCGCCGAGAAGCGCCGCCTTCCCGAGGGGCAGCGGCTCTCGCAGCTCCCTCCGCGGGAGGCCATCTCGCTGGCGCGCTTCCACAACGTCGCCTCCGCGTACCGCAGGGCGACTCTCCTCGACCTGCCCTTCCCCGAGCGTGTCTTCGGCGAGGACGTCGCCTGGGCGGCGCGGGCGCTGGAGGCGGGCTGGTCCCTCGCCCATGCGCACGACGCCGAGGTGCGCCACGCGCACGTGTACTCCCTGGCGGGGGCGCTCGAGCGCTACCGGCTCGACGCGGCCTTCCTGCGCCACGAGTTCGGCGTTCGCGTCCGGACGGGGCCGCTGGCCGTGCTCAAGGGCCTGCTCCACGAGCTGCGCGAGGACCATCGCCACCGCGCGCGCGTGGCGGC
>WTJQ01000104.1:2023-3086 GCA_011524785.1 Planctomycetota bacterium
GCGGCCACACGTCGGTTCGGCTGAGCGCGGGCGGCCTTGGACCCGTCGAGGCTCGGGTCGGTACCCTGGCACCCCCGCGGCGGTGCGCCGCCGAGCCCATGTCGCTGCCCCAGAGTGTCTCCGTCCTCATGCCGACCTGGCAGGGCATGGAGTTCCTGGACCGGGTCCTGGAGGCGCTGTCCGGTCAGCAGTGCGGCCTCCGCTGGGACCTGTGGGTCACCGACTCGGGCTCCAGTGACGGCACCTGGGAGCGGCTCCAGGAGTGGGCGGAGCGGTTCCCGGTCCCCATGCACGTGGACCGGATCCATCAGGCCGAGTTCGACCACGGCGACACCCGGAACCGTCTCGCAGCCCGCTCGGGCGGTGAGCTCCTGGTCTTCCTCACCCAGGACGCGATCCCGGTGGGCCCGACCTGGCTCCAGGACCTGGCGGCGGAGTTCGAGGACCCCGAGGTGGGGGGAGCCTACTGCCGCAACCTGCCGCGCCCGGACGCCCTCGACTCGACCCGCGTCCTCTCCCGGGACGACCCGGGCTGGTCCACCGAGCGCAAGGTCGTGCGTCTGCCGGAGCCCGAGGTCTACGCGGGCATGTCCGCCGACGAGCGGCGGCTGCTGTACTCCTTCCAGGACGTGGCCTCGGCCATCCGGCGCTCGTTCTGGGAGCGGCACCCGATGCCGCGGACGTGGTTCGGCGAGGACGTCCTCGCAGCGCGAGCGCTGCTCGAGGACGGGCACGCGATCGTCTACAGCGAGCGGGCCGCGGTGGAGCACAGCCACGACTACGACGCGCGCGAGATGCGCTCGCGGGGCCGCATCGACGGGCGCTTCAATCAGGAGTGGCTGGGGCGCACCTGCATCGGGCGCGCCGCGGACATCCCGGTGCTGCTCGAGCGGCTGGCGCCCGGGGACCGGGAGGCCATTCGCGAGCTCGCGCCGGCGGCCGATGAGCAGGCCCTGGTGGATGAGGTGCGCGAGCTGCGCCGCGCGGCCTTCGAGGGGCTGCTCGAGGGCGGGCGTGCCGCAGCGTCGGTCTCACGGGCCGCAACGGCCGCGCGACCCAGCGG
>WTJQ01000019.1:0-10662 GCA_011524785.1 Planctomycetota bacterium
GGGATGTTCCCGGGGGACGTCTCCAGGTGGAAGACCGTGTTGAGGACGAGCTGGGTCTCGCTCCCGCGCGCGCCGAGGACGGCGTCGAAGCCGACGGGGCCGCCAGCGAAGGCCGCGCGGGACTGTGCGGCCACCGCGAACACGGCCATGACCAGCCCGCTGGCCAATGCCGCCGACAGAACGGTGATCGAGGTCGAGAGGGCGTGCTGCCGCAGGGAGCGACGCACGATGAGCACGAGGGCGCCGAGACCGCTCACGAGCCAGCCTCCTGCTCCGCGGTGGCACCCGCTCGGTTGAGGGCGGCGAAGTCCTCCCGCCGCTCGAAGGAGTCGAGGACGGCCGGGTCGTGGCTCACGAGGAGCAGGGCGGCACCCTGCTCCCGGCACAGCTCCCGGAGCAGCTCGAGGGCCTCGAGCGCGTGCCGCGGGTCGAGGTTGCCCGTCGGCTCGTCCGCGAGGACGAGCCGCGGCGCCCCCACCAGGGCGCGCGCCAGGGCGACGCGCTGCTGCTGGCCGATGGAGAGCTGGTGGGGCCTGTGGTTCAGGCGCTCGGCGAGGCCGAGCCGCGTCAGGAGCTCGCGCGCCTGGGCGACGTCCCCACCGGGTCCGAAGGAGCTGCCCAGCACCACGTTCTCCAGGGCCGAGTAGCCGCCGAGGAGGTGGAACGACTGGAACACGTACCCGAGCTCGCGCGCCCGGTACCGATCGCGCTCGGCCTCGGAGAGGGAGGTCACCTCGACCTCGCCGAAGCGCACCGAGCCTCCGTCGGCCGGCAGGATCCCGGCCAGGATGTTGAGGAAGGTCGTCTTGCCCGAGCCGCTGGACCCCGCGACGGCGACCTGCTCACCGGCCTCCAGGGTGAACGACGGCACCTCCAGGACGCGCTGCAGCTCCCCCTCGGGGGAGGTGTAGTCCTTGCGGAGGTCCCGGATCTCGAGGAGGCCCATGCGGCTCAGGATAGCCCGCGGCCCGAGGGCCTGCGGGCGCCCGCCGCAAGACCTGGGTCAACCCTCCGCCACGTGCACGATCGCGTCGCCGCGGTACACCACCGGGTTGGTGGCAGAGCCAACGACGAGGCCGTCACAGGGCGAGCGCACCGCCAGGGAGCGCCCCCCGAACGCGTCCTCGATGCGTCCGAGCGGGGCGTCCTTGCGAACGGCCGATCCCGGAGCCACGTCGAGGTGGAACAGCCCGGCCCGACCTGCACGCACCCAGCGGGACGAGCGTGCGAGGAAGGGGCGCAGGTCGGCCTCGGGCACGTCCTCGCCAGCGATCATCCCGAGCTCGCGCAGGACGCGCAGGACCCCGCCCTCCGCCACCTCGATCGCCTCTCGGTCGAAGCGGTTGGCCTCGCCCCCCTCGAACAGCAGGCAGGGCTTGCCCCGCTTGGCAGCGGTGGCGCGCAGCGAGCCGTCACGCAGGCTCGAGGGGACCAGGACCGGGGCGCCGAAGACGTGAGCGAGAGCCAGGGCCCGCTCGTCGTCGAACGCCACGCGGACCTGGGGGACGTTGCAGCGATGGGTGCCTCCGGTGTGGAGGTCGATGCCCACGTCGCTCCGATCCAGGACCTGCTCGACGAACAGGTGGGCCAGCCTGGCGGCGAGGGACCCGCGGGGTGAGCCCGGGAAGGACCGGTTGAGGTCGCGGCGGTCCGGCAGGTAGCGCGAGCCCTCGGCGAAGCCGTACACGTTCAGGATCGGCACGGCCAGGAGCGTCCCTCTCAGCTCCCGCGCCGTGACGCGCGCCAGCACGCGCCGGATGACCTCCACGCCGTTGACCTCGTCACCATGGACCGCGCTGGAGAGCCAGACCGTGGGTCCCCTCTCGCGCCCGTGCACGACGACCAGGGGCACCCCGATCTCGGCGCCAGAGGGCAGCCGGGAGACGGGCAGCTCGAAGCGTTGGGTCCTGCCCGGCGCCACCGCCTGGCCCAGGACCTCGAACGGCTCGCGACGGCTCATCCCTCGACCGAGCCGCCGCGCGGTGCCTTCGCCAGCCTGCGCTCCGCGTACTCGATGATGGCCCCGGCGACGTCGCGACCGGTCGCTGCCTCGATCCCCTCGAGGCCGGGCGAGGCGTTGACCTCCATCACGACCGGACCGTGGTTCGAGCGCAGCATGTCGACGCCCGCGACCGAGAGCCCCATGAGCTTCGTGGCCCGCGTGGCGACGGCGCGCTCCTCCGGGGTCAGGCGCACCTTCTGTGCGCTCCCACCACGGTGCAGGTTCGAGCGGAACTCGCCCTCGGGCGCCTGCCGCATCATTGCGGCCACCACCTTGTTGCCGACCACGAAGGCCCGGATGTCGGCCCCTCGCGCCTCCCCGATGAACTCCTGCACGAGGATGTTCGCATCGAGCTGTCGGAACGCGCCGATCACGGACTCGGCTGCCTTGCGGGTCTCGGCCAGCACGACGCCCACTCCCTGGGTCCCCTCCAGCAGCTTCACCACGAGCGGAGCTCCCCCCACCGTATCGATCACGCCATCGACGTCCTTCGGCGAGTGGGCGAAGCCCGTGACCGGAAGCCCCACACCGTCGCGAGCGAGGATCTGGAGGCAGCGCAGCTTGTCCCGCGAGCGCGTGATGGAGGTCGAGCCGTTCAGGGCGAGCACGCCCATCATCTCGAACTGCCGCACGACCGCGCAGCCGTAGAAGGTGTGGCTCGCCCCGATGCGCGGAATGATCGCGTCGAAGTGCAGGGGCTGCCCGCCACTGATCACCTGCGGTCGATGCGAGGTGATGTTCATGAAGCACCGGAGGTAGTTCACGACGCGCACCTCGTGGCCACGCTCCTGCGCGGCCTCGAGGAGACGGGTCGTGGAGTAGAGCCGGGGCCCGCGGGAGAGGATGCCGAGCTTCATGGTCGTCTGGATCAGCGGCGCCCGCGAGCGGCTCGGGAGCCGAACGCGGGCGGACGCCCATTGTAGAACGAACCCCCGGGATCCACGTGGAACCGGCGCCGGACCGCCTGGCGCCCCAGGAGCATCCGGAAGCCCATGGCGTCCCTGTTGGTGAGGGTCACCTCGATGGGGTACTCCCGCCCCAGGAGCCGGAGGGGGGTCTCGATGACGGGGCGCTCCTCCAGGTGTCCGGACGAGGACTTCACGCGGCGCCACTCGAGGACCGGGGCCTCGGCCTCGATGCGGTGGCCGCGGTCCCGCTGAACCGGGTGGAGGCCGAACCGGACCCATGGGGACCCAGCCCGATCGAAGGCCTCGAGGTCGAACGCGTGCAGGGCCGACGACCGGGCCCCGGTGTCGACCTTCACCTTGATCCACTCCACCCCCAGCCCGGGCAGCGCGACCCACTCGCGCCAGCCGACCACGGGGCGCTCCTCCTCGCGGAACCCGGCCATGGGCTCACAGGTGGATGCCGGGATCCGCGAGGGCGTGCTTCTCGAGCTCGGCCGTGAGGTACTCGTAGGCCTCGTCGACCGAGTCCGTGGTGAGGAAGAGGTCCAGGTCGCTCGCGCTGATCGTGCCGAACTCCACGAGGGCGTCGAAGTCGATCACCTTCTCCCAGAAGCTCTTGCCGAACAGCACGATCGGCATGTGCTTCTTGATCTTGCCCGTCTGGACGAGGGTCAGGACCTCCATGAACTCGTCCAGGGTCCCGAAGCCGCCGGGCATCACCACCACGGCCTTGGCCAGGTAGCTGAACCAGAACTTCCGCATGAAGAAGTAGTGGAACTCGATCGAGAGGCGACGGGTGATGTAGGGGTTGTCGTTCTGCTCGAACGGGAGCGAGATGTTCAGGCCGATGTTCTCGCCCTTGGCATCGCTGGCACCACGATTGGCGGCCTCCATGATCCCCGGACCGCCGCCGGAGCAGATCACGAACCGCCGGTCAGTGCCCTCGAGGCCCTTCGACCACTCGGTGAGGCGCCGGGACAGCTCCTGGGTCTTCTCGTAGTAGTGGGAGTGATCGAGGAACTTGCGGGCGCGCTCGACGTCGCCGCCCTCGGCCTCGGCCTTGGCGACCATCTCCTCGGCCTGCTCCTTCGAGCGCAGCCGGGCGCTGCCGAAGATCACGATCGTGTCCTGGATCCCGAACTCCTCGAAGCGGGACTCGGGCTCCATGTACTCCGAGAGGATGCGCAGCGGGCGCGCATCGGTCGAGTTGAGGAACTCCTCGTTCTTGTACGCCTTCACGGCGCGGTAGCGGCTCTGGCCCATGGGGCTCATGGAACCACACCCGCGGGCGTGCGCGCCATCGGGCTCCCGCGGGTTCGGGGAGGTTCGCGGGATCAGGCCCAGCCCCGGTCCTCGAGCCAGTCCATGGCCCGCTTGCAGGCCCCGTCGATGGTCTCCTCGAGGCGCGCGAACGGCGTGCAGAGGCGCCGCGGATCGGGGACGATCCCCACCCGCAGGAGGTCGAGGCGGTCCGCGTCCCAGCAGGCCATGACCTCGGGCTCGGCCTCCTGGAGCTTGCCGCTGTGGTGGCGGCAGGCGTACACGAGCAGGTCGAAGCGCTCGTCGCTCATGGGCGGGAGGACGCCCTGCTCCCGCAGGCCCATGGCGAACTCGGCGGCCCGCGCCCCGTGCCCGGCGTCGATGTGCTCGTCCAGCCGGCAGGAGTCGTGCAGGAAGGCGAAGCAGCGCGGCACCAGGGAGTCGATCCCTTCCCCCTCGCAGATGAGGGAGGCGTTGAGGTACACGCGCTGCCAGTGGACCGGTCCGTGGTACCCGTACGGGTCGAGCACGAACCGCTCCCGGCTCGCATCCAGGAGGGGCTGCAGCAGCGGGTCGGGCGAGTGCCAGGGGTCGGCCATGGGATGATCATAGGCCCGGATCCTGAGCAGGCCTGGGCCGGGCCACGGCGCCACGCGAGAGCCGCCCCGAGCGCTCGTCCCCGGGGAGTCGGGCAGCTGCCCGGCAGGCTCCCGACGCCCGTGCCGCACCTCCGGCCTAGACTGCTGTGGATGTCCTCGGCGACGCTCCGCACCCTCACCACCCCGATCGGCGGCCTGTCGTGCCAGGCGTGCGCCGCCACGGCGGAGGGGCTGCTCGGCGAGGTCGCGGGGGTCCAGGAGGCGCAGGTCAGCTTCGGGGCGCGCACCCTTCGGCTCGTCCTCGACGAGGCCGCGGACGAGGGAAGCGTGCGCGCGGCCCTCGCACGCGGGGGCTACGAGCTGCCGCCAGGGGCACTCGGAGGCACGACCCCCGAGGAGGACGCGGCCTTCGAGCAGGAGCGCGCGGAGGAGGAGCGCCGGGACCACGCCCGGGGCGCGTGGGTGAGCGGGGTCGCGGCGGCCGCGTCCTTCGGCCTCGCCCTCGCCCACCAGCACGGCGCCGTCCAAGTGCTGGTCGCGGCCCCCGGCGTGCTGCTCGGAGGGCGGCGCGTCCTGAAGGACGGGCTCCGCGCGGCGCGCCTCCGCGCGCCCGACATGAATACGCTCGTCGGCCTCGGTGCGCTGGGCTCCCTGATCGCTGCCGCGATCGAGGCGCTGGCCCCCGGCGCCCTCGGGGGGGCCGGTCACCACGCCCACGCGGGGCCGATGATCCTGGCCTTCGTCCTCCTCGGGCGGCTGCTGGAAGCGCGCGTACGCGCACGGGCCGGGGACGCGCTCGCCGCCCTGGTCCGCCTCGCGCCGCGCACCGCCCACGCTCTGCAGGGGGCGGACGTGGTGGACGTCCCCCTCGAGGAGGTGAAGCCTGGCGCGCGCCTGGTCGTCCGACCCGGCGAGACCGTCCCCGTCGACGGCGTCGTGCTCGAGGGCACCAGCGCCGTGGACGAGTCGCTCCTCACGGGCGAGCCACTGCCGGTCGACCGGCAGCCTGGGGATCGGGTCCACGCTGGCACCCTCAACGGGGCAGGCGCCCTGACGCTCCTGACCGAGGGCATTGGTGCCGACTCCGCCCTCGGACGCATCACGCGCACCATGCGGGAGGCGCAGGCGTCCCGTGCCGAGGCCCAGCGCCTGGCCGATCGAATCAGCGCGGTCTTCGTCCCCGGGGTCCTGCTGCTCGCCCTGGCCACTGCCGGCGCATGGCTGCTGGCGGACGCGGTCCTCGGTGACGCGGTCGGCCGTGCCCTCGCGGTGCTGGTGATCGCATGCCCCTGCGCCCTCGGCCTCGCCACCCCCATGGCGATCGTGGCGGCCTCGGGCCGGGGCGCGCGCGAGGGCGTGCTGCTCCGGCGGGCCGCGGCCCTGGAGCGGCTGGCCCACGCGGATGCCGTGGTGCTCGACAAGACCGGCACCCTGACCCTGGGGCGTCCGGAGCTGGTCGAGGTGCGGCTCCTGGAGGACGGGGGGGAGGAGGGCCCCGTCCTCGCTCGCGCCGCAGCCGTCGAACAGCAGAGCGAGCAGCCACTCGCGCAGGCCTTCGTCCGCGCGGCTCGGGAGCGCGGGCTCCCGCTGCTTCCCTGCGACGGCTTCCAGTCGAAGCCGGGAGTCGGCGTGGAGGGCACCGTCGCCGGACGCCGAGTCTGGATCGGGAGTCCGCGCGCGGCGCTGGAGCGCGTGGCGCCCGAGCGGCAGGGCGCTCTCGAGGACTCCGTCGAGCAGCTGCGGGGGACAGGCTGCACCCCGGTCGTCGTCCTCGAGGGCGACGCGCCCGCCGCAGTGGTCGGGCTGCAGGACACGCCGCGTCCCGAGGCCGCCGCGGTCGTGCAGAGCCTGGCCTCGGCTGGACTGCAGGTCAGGGTCGCCAGCGGCGACGAGCCGCGCGCCGTGGAGGCGCTGCTCGCGCGCGCTGGGCTCGAGGACCTCCCGCACGAGGGCAGCGCCTCGCCCGAGCGCAAGGCCGAGCTCTTGGAGGAGCTGCGCCGTCAGGGGCGCACGACGGTCATGGTCGGGGACGGTGTGAACGACGCACCGGCCCTGGCCGCCGCTTCCGTGGGGATCGCCATGGGGGGCGGCGCGGACGTCGCCCTCGATGCCGCCGACCTCGCGCTCCTCGGTTCGGACCTCGGGGGCCTCACGCGGGCCCTCGAGCTGGCGCGCGCCGCACGGCGGACCATCCTCCAGAACCTGGGCTGGGCCTTCGGCTTCAACGTGCTGGCCCTGCCGGTGGCAGCCGGCGCCCTCGTCCCGCTCGGTGGCCCCGAGCTCCCGCCGGCCGCCGCCGCGGCCGCCATGGCCACCAGCAGCCTGACGGTCGTCCTCAACAGCCTGCGCCTGGCACGCTCGGGCCCCAAGCCCGTCAGCTGAGCGGCTGGATCCCGTCGGGGCCGAGCCCGCGCGGGTCGTCCGAGTCGCCAGCGGTCTCGACCTCGGCCGGCTCGAACAGCAGCACGGTGCAGGGCTCGGGAGCCACCGGCCGGTGCTCCACGCCGCGCGGGACGACGAACAGCTCGCCGCGCTCGAGATGGACGACCCGGTCCCGCAGCTCGAGGTCGAAGGCGCCCTCCAGGACGAGGAAGAGCTCGTCGGCGTCGGCATGGGCATGCCAGCTGAAGGCGCCCTCGAGGCGCGCCAGCCGGACGTGCTGACCGTTGAGCTCGGCGACGAGCCGCGGCGTCCAGGGCTCGAGGGCGTCGAAGTGGTCGGCGAGGCGAAGAGCGTCCATGGCTCCAGCCTAGCCCTGCCCCGCGCCGCGCGTAGATTGTCCGCATGGCGTCCTCCCCCCCGGACCCGTCCAACGATCCCTCGCCCGATGCCTCCGCAGCACCCGGCGGAGTCTTCGCGCGCTTCCTCGCCGGCGTGGAGTGGCTGGGCAACCTGCTCCCCCATCCCGTCACCCTGTTCGTCGTCTTCGACGTCCTGGTGCTGCTCCTGAGCGGCCTGGCGGGAGGCCTCGGCTGGTCCGTGCAGGATCCCCGGCCGGGCGGGGGGACGATCGAGGCGGTGAGCCTCCTGAACCCGGAGGGCCTCCGCCGCATCGCTCAGGGCGTCGTCACCAACTTCACGGGGTTCGCTCCCCTGGGGACGGTCCTGGTCGCGCTCCTCGGCGTGGGGATCGCCGAGTCGTCGGGCCTCCTGGGCGCGGGGATCCGAGCCCTCGTCCTCGGCGCCCCGCGCAACCTGCTCACGGCGGCCGTGGTCCTCGCGGCGGTGATCTCCAACACCGCCAGCGAGATGGGCTACGTGGTCCTGATCCCGCTCGCCGCCGCGGTCTTCCACTCGGTGGGGCGTCACCCGCTCGCGGGACTCGCAGCGGCCTTCGCTGGCGTCTCCGGCGGCTACTCCGCGAACCTCTTCATCGGAACCGTCGACCCCCTCCTCGCGGGCATCACGACCGAGTCCGCCGCGCTGATCGACGAGTCGTACGCCCGGGGCGGGCCGAACGAGATCCTCGCCACGGCCAACTGGTACTTCATGGCGATCAGCACCGCGCTGATCACGGTGGTCGGGACCTGGGTCACGACGCGCATCGTGGAGCCCAAGCTCGGAGCCTTCGCCGCGGATCGCGCCGAGCCCGAGGTCCTCGAGGGTGCACGCTCCATGGGAGCTCTCAGCAGCGAGGAGCGGCGCGGGCTGCGCATCACGGCGGGGGTCCTCCTGGCCCTTGGCGGCCTCCTCGCCTGGATGGCCATCCCCGCGGACGGCTGGTTCCGGGACCCCGAGGCCGGCGAGTCCACCCTCGCTCAGCTGCGGCCGCTGCTGAAGAGCGTCGTGGCCCTCGTGTTCGTGTTCTTCGGCCTGGGCGGCATCGTCTACGGGCGCGTGACGGGCTCCATGCGCGGGGAGCAGGCGATCATCGGCGCCATGAGCAAGGCCATGGGCAGCATGGGCCTCTACATGGTGCTCGTCTTCTTCGCCGCGCAGTTCGTGGCGTGGTTCAAGTGGACGAACCTGGGGATGATCCTCGCCGTCGAGGGTGCGGACCTCCTGCGCGAGCTGGCGCTGACGGGCCCGACGATCTTCGTCCCGTTCATCCTCATGTGCTGCTTCGTGAACCTGATGCTGGGCAGCGCCTCCGCCCAGTGGGCGGTCACGGCGCCCATCTTCGTGCCGATGCTGATGACCGTCGGCTACAGCCCGCAGGTGATCCAGGCGGCGTACCGGATCGGCGACTCCACGACGAACACCATCACCCCGATGATGAGCTACTTCGGGCTGATCCTCGCCTTCGCCATGCGCTACGACCGCAAGCTCGGGATCGGCACGCTGGTGGCGACGATGCTCCCGTACAGCATCGCTTTCCTGGTCGGCTGGATGGTCCTCTTCTACGTGTGGGTGTTCGGACTCGGGCTCCCCGTTGGGCCCGGGACCCCGCTCCACTACGCGCCATGAAGGAGGAGGACGTCTTCGAGACGCGGACCGCGCTGCAGGCCGCTCCCGAGCGCGTGCTCGACACGGCGCGCCAGGCCCTGCTCGGCCAGGGAGCGCGCGTGAAGCAGGTCTCCGACCGTGAGCTCCACGTCGTGTGCGAGTGGTCCCACATGGGTCGCTCCCCCCTCGTCGGCGTGACCGAGGCGACGCTGCGGATCGTCGGCTCCGACCTCCACCTGCACGCGACCCTGGGCGGCATCGCCAAGGTGCGGCGGTTCGCCCTGCTCCTGCCCCTGGGGATCGGGGGGACCCTGACGACGATCTTCGCCCTCATCTGGTGGACCCCCGGGGACCAGCCGGATGCCGCGTGGGCGCCCCTGGTGCCCCTCGTGGCCGTCGCTCCCTGGCTGGTGATCGCCCCGCTCATGGGCCGTGCGCTGGGCCGCACGACCCGCAAGGCGCTCACGAACCTGGTGGAGTCGCTTGGGTCGATGAGCTGACCGGTCCCGAGGACCGTGCGCGGAGAGGACGCTCGACGAGGCGCTCGCTGGCGAACGCGAGGGAGAGGCTCATCGCCAGGTACAGCAGCCACGCGATGGGCTCCCCCAGTCCGGTGCCGAACTCGAGCACGCGCGCCAGCACCAGCATGTGGAGCAGGTAGAGGCTGTAGCTGAGCCGACCAACGGCCCGCAGTGGAGCGGACGCCAGGATCCTCGCCAGCGCACCCGAGTCACTGGCCCCCGCAACGAGGAGCGCGGCGGCTCCGGCGGTGAAGACCTCGAACTGGAGGTGGAAGCGCATGCGCTCCAGAGGAGCGTCGAGCGCGACCGCGTGCAGCCCCGGGAGCAGGGCCGCGAAGGCGAGCACGCCGATCCACCCCATGCCGCCGGCTGCCCGGAGACGCTCCTCCGGGAGGCAGGCGAGCAGGGAGCCGGTGAGGAAGACCGGCAGGAAGGGCGGGAACCCGCTCGCGTAGTCCGGGGGGAACGCCAGTCGGGTGCCCACGATGGCGAGCGCGAGCAGCAGTGCGGTGCGCTCCCGACGTCGCCCGAGGAGGCCGTGCGCCAGTGCGACGAGGGGCAGCGCCAGGTAGGCCTGCAGCTCGACGGGGATCGTCCAGAGGTGGAACCACGACTCGGTGAGCGTGAGGTGCCCGAGCAGGCGCTGCCGGGACCACCCGTCGAGGACGGCGTACGCGAGGACGGCGGCGAGGTACCCCGGCAGCACGCGCCGCAGCCGGCGGGCCGCCCAGGCGCACCAGCCCGCGAGCCCCCCCGGCGCGAGAGCAGGCTCGAGCAGCTGGCGCGTGAGGAGGAAGCTGCTCAGGACGAAGAACAGGAACACCCCGTGGCGCCCAGCCCCCTCGAGGAGGCTGGGTCCCAGGTCGTGGTTGGCCGCGTGCGCGAGGACCACGAGCAGGGCCGCCACACCGCGGAGCCCGTCGAGGGCCGGGAGGGGGCGCGCGGGATGCATGGGCGCATTGTGCCTGCCGCGGCCCTTCGGGACC
>WTJQ01000019.1:10762-12518 GCA_011524785.1 Planctomycetota bacterium
GCGTGAGACGCGCCCTGGCCCCCGCACTCCCCTGGCTCGCGGCCGCGCTGACGGTCGCGACCCTCGGCTGGTGGGAGCTCGCGGGGCCGCGTCGCATCCCGGCCCCGGCTCGGGACGCGTGGTCGACCCTGCTGCCCGGAGCCTGGGCCCCCGCTCTCCCCGAGGGCTCCGCCCCCGACCTCGGGGCGATCGGCTACGCGGGTGCGACCGAGCCAGCGGCGACCGCGACGGGGGTCGTGCGCCACGTGCCCGACGCCACCGCCGGCGGCTTCCTCCTCCACACGACGGGTGCGGGCCCCCGGGCGCTGCTGCTCGACCGCGAGGGCGAGGTCATGCACGCCTGGGAGCGCCCCTGGGCGAGCCTCCCCGGGGTGGAGCCCCAGGACGGACCTGCCCAGGACACCTTCCGCCGCGCGGTGCTCCTGCCCGACGGCGACCTGGTCGTGGTCTACGGAGGACGCGGCCTGGCGCGCCTCGCTCCGGACGGCACGCCTCGCTGGGCACGGAGCGAACGAGCCCACCACGCGGTCGTCCTCGGCCCCGATGGCGCCCTCTGGACCCTGCTGCGCGTGACGCGCCGGGCAGCGGCCCTCGGTCACCGTGAGGAGGTCGTGGACGACCTCGTCGCCCGCTACGACGCCGGGACCGGGGAGCTGCTCGAGACGGTCTCGATCCTCGATGCGCTCCTCGCCTCACCCGCTGCCTCGGAGGCTCTCGCGAGCTCGAATCGACGCGGCGACCTGCTCCACACCAACGCGCTCCAGGTCCTCGACGCCTCGCGAGCCGCGGCCCTCCCCGGAGCCCGTGCAGGCCACGTGCTGCTGACCATCCGCGAGCTGGACGCCGTGTGCCTGCTCGACCCCTCGACGGGTCGGGTCCCCTGGCTCGAGCAGGGCCTGGGCCTCGGCCTCCACGAGGCGACGGTCACGGAGGCAGGCACGCTCCTGCTCTTCGACAACCTCGGAGGGAGCCGGGGCTCCCGGGTCCGCGAGCTGGGCCTGCCTGGCCTCGAGCCCGTCTGGGAGTTCGACGGCACGGCGGAGCGCCCGCTGCTCACGCGCTTCTGCGGCTCGGCCCACCGGCTCCCCGCGGGCACGACCCTCGTCGTCGAGTCGATGCGGGGACGCGTGCTCGAAGTCGACGGTCGCGGGGCCGTCCTGTGGGAGTACGTCGAGCCGCGCCGCGGCGGCCCCGACGGCTCGCTCGTGCCGGCCATCTTCGACTGCGCGCTCGTCCCCGAGCTGCCGCCGGTCCTGCAGCGCTGAGCTGCCGCCGCGATCCGCCAGCTCCGGATCCCCTCCCCCGCGCGACGCTCAGAAGGCGTCGGGGTTCGACCGACGGTCGACCTTGTCCTTGGCCTTGCGGAACAGGTCGTCGAGGTCGTCCTCCCGGCGCAGCTCCTTCTCCAGGGCCGCGTCGAATCCTCCGCTGCTCCGGCGCTCCTCGACCCGGCCGATGGCTCCATCCCAGCGCCCCTCGTCGAGCACGGGCTTCCCCGTCTCGTCCGCCGAGGGAGGAGGTGCATGCCGCAGGACCTTGCCGGTCCGGACGTCGACCAGCAGCTGGTGGTCACAACAGGGGCACTGGACCTCGATCTGCTTCATTTCCATGGAACACCCATTGTGGGGAACCCGCTCGGGGGTGACCAGAACGAAACCGTGGAGCGGAATATTGCCCAGTCCATCTAGGGATTTCCCGTTCAAGAACCCTACATTCGGGACCAAGCGCGCAGCTCCCCCCATGGATACCCACGGCC
>WTJQ01000137.1 GCA_011524785.1 Planctomycetota bacterium
CCCATGACCACGTTGCCACTACTCCCGGGCTCACGACCCTGCTGTGGGTCAACGTGGTCATGGGCGGGGCCCGCTACGCCTTCGCGCGTCCCGGGCGGGAGGCGCTGTTGGCGGGCGCCCCGCGCGCCCAGCTCTTCCAGGCCAAGGCCGCGCTCGACACGGCCGTCTACCGCGGCGGTGACCTCGCCTCGGCCTGGCTGTTCGCAGCGGCCGCCGGGCTCGCGAGCGGCGGCGCCCTCGCCGTCACGGCGCTGCCCGCGCTCGCGCTGGGCGCGGGCCTGGGGCTCTACCTCGGGCGCGCGGGGGCGGACGACCCCGCCAGCAGGCGCTGAGCGAGGACCTCGCCAACGGCCGCGTGGAAGGGGAACGCGGTGTCGTCGTAGCCGTAGACGCCGTCGTTCAGCGTCTCGTTCGGGTTGGTGTAGAGCGCCACCGCGACGAAGAAGCCGCGGCCGGTGCGCGCGTCCTCCACGTAGGCGTTCTCGATGGTGAACCCGTAGGCGAGCCCCACCTTGTTCCAGATGCGGAGGGACTCCGCGGGCACCACGCGGGCGAGCCCGGGCAGCAGGAACTTGACGTAGTCGTCGGGGTACTTCTCGGGGTCGTAGGCGGGGTTGGCCGAGTCCCGGGGGAGGCAGGCCATGGCGTCGAGCAGGAACGCGCGCTGATCCACGGTCAGGCCGGGGAAGCCTCGGCGGCCCGTGTCGATCTCGGGCCGCACCAGCTCCACCAGGAAGTCCTGCAGCTCCAGCAGGTCCACGCGGTTCTTGTCGTGGAACCGGAAGGGCTCCTCGTGGCGCACGTCGTCCCCGCCGATCCATGCCCTGCCGCAGAGCAGGCTCGGATGATCGGCGGGCGGCGGCAGGGGCTTGGTGCTGCGGGCCGGCAGGGTGAAGACGGTCTCCGTCGCCGGGTCGCGGAGCGCGATCGAGGGCAGCTGGCGGTTCTCCGCCGGGGTGCGCGCCTCGCTCAGCCGGTGCACGAGATGGAACGACGGCAGCCCCGCGCGGAGGAGCGAGGCGTCGAGACGCTCCTGACCCACGAGCTCGAAGAGCCGGTTGTAGGCGCGGTTGTCGGAGACGATCGACAGCTTGCGGATCTCGTGCCCGACGGTGATGCGTCCGCCGTCGAGGTTCGAGGCGTCCTCATCCTCGAGCTGCTCGTCCTCGAAGAGCGGCGCGTACACGAGCTCGGTGTCGAGACCGAGGGCGAGGCCACGCTCGGCGTTCAGCTCGTTCAGGAACTCGAGGGCGGCCACGGCCGCCGCGGTCTTGATGCTGCTGGCGGGATAGAAGTAGGCGTCCGGCGCGCCGAGCCGGCTGCGCCGCAGGGTCAGCTCCCCGGCGGCGCCCTCAACGACCTCCGCGACCAGCACCTGCAGCCGGTGCTCCTCGGCGCGCTCCACGACGCCTCGGGCCAGCTTCGAGTGAGCGCTGAGCAGCTTGCCCAGGTCGAGGGGGCCGCCCTCCTGGGCTGCGGGTCCAGCTGTGACCGGGGCGGCCAGCAGGAGCAGGGACGCGGTGAGGCGAGTGCTGGGGGTCATGAGAGGTCCTGTTCGAGCGCGAGGAGGTCGTCGAAGGTCTGGCGGCGGCGGGCGAGCCGCGGCTCCCCGCCCTGGACGACCACCTCCGGCGGGAGGGGGAACCCGTTGTAGTTGCTGGCCATGCTGATGCCGTAGGCACCGGCGTCGTGGATCAGGAGCAGGTCCCCGGGACGCGCCTGGGCGAGCTGCACTGGCCGCGGCTCGCCCTCGGCCGACTGGGTGAGCACGTCCCCGGACTCGCAGAGGGGACCGGCCACGACCGTCGGTCGCAGCGGACGGTCGGTGGCGTCCAGCAGCTCCATGCGGTGGTAGGCGCCGTACAGCAGCGGACGCGCGAGGGTCTGGAATCCGGCGTCCACGAGGACCCAGTTCCAGTCGGGGGTCTGCTTGCACGCGCGGACCTCGGCGACCAGCAGTCCTGCAGGCGCCACGAGGTAGCGGCCTGGCTCCACCTCGAGGTGGAGGGCCCGTCCGAGGCGCTCCTGCCAGCGCTCCCGCGCGGCGAGCCACGCAGAGGCGTACTCGTCCACGGGGAACTCGGGTCCGCCGTCATAGGGGACGGCGAGCCCTCCGCCCGCCGAGACGCGCTCGAGGGTCGCAGGCGCGTGCGCGAGCGCAGCGTCCATGGCCTCGATCGTCTGCGCCAGGCCCTCGAGCGCGACGCCGGAGCCGATGTGCAGGTGCAGCCCCGTCACCTCGAGGCCGGCACGCTCGGCCCGCGCGAGCGCCTCGGGCAGCTCCTCGTGCCAGATTCCGTGCTTCGAGTGCGGCCCTCCCGTGGTCACGCGCTTGTTGTGCCCGGAGCCGAAGCCCGGGTTGAGGCGCAGGGTGCAGGAGCGCGGGGCCGAGGACGCGGCGTAGGGCTCGATCAGGTCGGCCGAGCCGAGGTTCGCGCGGACCCCATGGGTCGCGGCGACCTCGAGCGTGCGGCGGTCGAGGACGTCGGTCGCCAGCTCGATCCGATCGGGCGAGAAGCCCGCGGCCAGCGCGCGCTCGATCTCGAAGCCCGAGGTCGCGTCGACGGCGTACCCCCGCGAGGCCAAGGCCCGGAGGAGGGCGAGACCGGGGTGCGCCTTCTGGGCGTAGCGCAGCGTGTCGAAGGCCGCGAGGCGCGCGGCCCGCTCGAGGACCTGGTCGATGTCGAGCAGGTACAGCGGCGTTCCGTGCTCCTGGGCGAGGGCGCGGATGCGGGCGGCGTCGAGCATGGGCGTCTCCGAGGTCGCGTGCCTCAAGGCCGCAGCCAGTGGGCCTCCAGGACGGACTGCAGGCGATCCAGCTCCTCGGACCGGTGCTCGCTGTTCACGGCGATGCGGAGCGCGCCCGCTCCGCCGCCGTACTGGGTCCAGGGCACGAAGATGCCGGCCTCGTCCAGGGCGCGCTCGAGCGCGCGGCCCCGCTCCTCATCGGGCAGGGGCAGGGCCAGCACGGGCACGCTCACCTGAGGGTGCTCCTGCCCAAGGGCCTCGCCGATCCTCGTGAGGTGGGCCGCATGAGATCGGAGGCAGCGCACCCGGACCGGCTCGCGCTCGAGGAC
>WTJQ01000329.1 GCA_011524785.1 Planctomycetota bacterium
GGGGCGAAGGCGCACGCCGCCCTCCGCGGACGCAGCCACGTGGCGTCCGAGGACGTGGCCGCCGTGGCCCACCCCGTCCTGCGCCACCGCATCGTCACGAACTTCACCGCCCAGGCCGAGGGCATGACCTCGGACATGGTCATCGATCGGCTCCTCGAGGAGGTCCGGGTCGGCGGCAGCGTCGGCGCGGGCGTCACCGGCAGCCGGAGCGCCGAGTAGGTCCCGGCCGCCCGATGGCCCAGACCCAGGGAGTCATCGACCCGGCGGTCCTCGACCGCCTGTCGAACCTCGAGCTCGTCGCGCGGCGAGTCGTCGAGGGCGTGATGGCTGGGCAGCACCGCTCCCCCCACAAGGGCAGCTCGATCGAGTTCGCGCAGCATCGCCAGTACGCGCCCGGCGACGAGCTTCGGCGTCTCGACTGGCGGGTGTTCGCCCGCTCGGACCGCTTGGTGGTGAAGGAGTACGTCGAGGAGACGAGCCTCTCCCTCAACCTCCTGCTGGACGCCTCGGAGTCCATGGGCTTCCGCTCGCTCGAGTGGAGCAAGCTCGACTACGCGCGGTGGTGCGCTGCCGCCCTCTCCCACCTGGTGCTCAGCCAGCGGGACACGGTGGGGCTCGTCGTGTTCGACGACGACTGGAGGGCCAAGGTCCCGCCGGGCAACGGAGCGCCGCAGAAGCTCTCCATCTTCCGCACCCTCGAGGAGACGCGCGCCGAGGGGCCGACCGCCGCCGGCAGCGCCATCGCCAAGCTGGCTCCACGCCTGAAGCAGCGCGGCCTGACCGCGGTCTTCAGCGACTTCTTCGAGGACGTCGAGGTCATCATGGACGGCGTGAAGCGCCTGCTCCACGGCGGTCACGAGCCGATCCTGTTCCAGGTCCTCGACCCGCAGGAGCTCGACTTCGAGTTCGACCACCTCGTGCGCTTCGACGGCCTCGAGAGCACGGGGCAGCGCAAGCTCGATCCCCGCGAGCTGCGCGAGGCCTACCTCGAGGAGATCGAGGCCCACAACCGCGAGCTGGTGCGAGCCGCCGCGGGTCTGAGCGTGGACCTCGTCCCCATCAGGACCGACCAGCCCCTCGACGAGGTGATCCGCACGTACCTCGCTCACCGCAGCGCCCGCGCGCGCGGGGGGGGCCTGGGATGATCGAGGGCTTCCTGCACCCGGCTCTGGCAGCCGGCGCCGCCCTGGCGGCGGTGCCGCTGGTGATCCACCTGCTCAATCGCCAGCGCTACCGGCCCACCCCCTGGGCGGCCATGCGCTTCGTCCTGGCCGCCCACAGACGGACCCGTCGGCGCGTCCAGCTCGAGAACCTGCTGCTGCTGTTCCTGCGCATGGGAGCGGTCGCCCTGCTGGCCCTCGCCGTCGCGCGGCCGTTCACGTCCGCGGGCGGCGCGCTCGGGGTCCTGACCGAGCAGCGGCGGGACGTCGTCGTCCTCCTCGACGGCTCCGCCTCCACTGGCCTGACCGTCGGGGCCGAGACCACCTTCGCCGGGCTCCGTGGCCGCGCCATGGAGCTGGCAGGAGAGCTGGACGGAGGCGCCGGCGACCGCCTGCACGTGCTGCTCATGGGAGCCACCACCCGGCTGGCCTCGTGGCCCACGCCCGAGAAGGCAGCTCTCGTCCTCCCCACGCTGACGCGGCCGACGGACGAGCGGGCCGACCTCGCCGCGGGACTGGCCGAGGTCCTCCGCATCGTGCAGGAGGGAGCCGGTGAGGAGGGCTCGAGCGGGACCGAGGTGCGGGTGCTCTCGGACCTCCAGCAGGACCTGTTCCTCGGCCGCGAGGGAGCCCCGCGGCAGGACCTCCTCGACGTGCTGGACGCGCTGGAGGAGCTCGGGGTCACGGTCACCCTGGAGGACGCGACCGGCGGCCAGGTGCGCCCCGACAACACCGCCGTCGCCTCGATCACGGTGCCCCCTGGGCCGCTCCGCGCCGGCGAGCCCACGGAGGTGCTGGTGCAGCTCCGCCACCTGGCCGGCGCCCCGCGGGTCGCGGTGCGCGTGAGCCTCGAGATCGATGGGAACCGTCTCCCGAGCCAGCGGGTGGACCTCGATGCGGAGGGCCGCGCGGAGGCCCGCTTCCCCCACACCTTCGGCGAGGCGGGCGCCCATGCCCTCGTGGCGACGGCGGACGGGGATGGCCTTGCCGCCGACGACGTGCGCGCCTCCGTCCTCGTCGTCCCCGACCCCATTCGCGTCCTCGTGGTCAACGGCAGCCCGGCCGACCGGCTGCTCGACGACGAGGCGGGCTTCCTGGTGCTCGCCCTGCGCGCCCCCGAGGCGGATGGCCTGCCGAGCGACTTCGAGGTCGAGGAGGTGCCGGCCTCCGCGCTCGCGGCCGGCGAGGTCGAGCTCAAGGGCAGGGACGTGATCTGGCTCGCGGGCGTCCCCCCGCTGCCGGAGGCGGTCTGCGTCGACCTGGAGACCCGCGTGGCCGCGGGTGCCGGGCTGATCGTCAGCTGCGGGGACGGGATGAGTGACCTGCCCGGGGTGCGCGCGCGCCTGTTCCGTGCCGACGGCTCGGGCCTGCTCCCCGCCGAGCCGCTGTCGGTCACGCGCAGCCCGCGCCGCGAGAGCTACTTCCGGGTTCTCGACTTCGATGGCACGGATCCCGTGCTGACCTTCTTCGACAGTGAGCGCCACCGCCCGCTCCTCACCGAGGTCCCGATCCAGCAGTTCGTGCGGACGCGCCCCCTCGAGGACGCGCGCGTGCTCGCCACCCTCGACGACGACGCGCGCAGCCCCCTGCTCGTGAGCCGGCCCTTCCTCGACGGGCACGTCTGGCTGTGGACCACTTCGATCGGCCGGTCCTGGACCCCGCTCCCCCAGCTGGCTCCCGTGATGATCCCGCTGGTGGTCGAGTGGGTTCGTGCGGCCACCCGGCGCGAGTCCTCTCAGCGCGAGGGCGAGCCGGGAGGAGCCCCCGAGGTGGAGGTCGCCGCGTTCCCTCGCGGACTGACCCTGGTGCGCCCGGATGGAACGCGCCGTCCCGTCCCGGGGGACC
>WTJQ01000492.1 GCA_011524785.1 Planctomycetota bacterium
CGTCCCGGCGCGCCGCTCGCGGAGCGCCGGGCGGCCCTCACCACCGAGCTGGTGACCTTCTTCGCGCGCTACGGCGACCGCAGGCCGATGCTCCGGGTCGACGGCGAGCTGGTCGTCTTCGTGTTCTGGCACGCCCTCCCCGGGTGGGACGGGCAGAGCCTCGGCGAGGCCGCGTGGGCGCAGCTGGAGGCCGAGGTCGAGGCCGCGACCGGGGACCGGGTGACCCTGTGCGCGACGCACCCGCCCGCGCCGAACAGCGCGACCTTCCAGGGCTACGCGCGGTGGCACCTCGTGGAGCCCTCGGTCGCGCGCTATGCCACGTGGCAGGACTTCCAGTCCGGGCAGGAGCAGGTGCCGCAGGCGGGGGCCGTCGAGGCCATGGCGCGCACGGTGCGGGACGAGGCGCGCGCCTGGGCGGCCCTCGACGACGTCGGCCGCCGCCCCTGGAGCGTGGCCTGGTGGGGCTTCGATGACTCGGGGGTCGCGGGCTGGGCCTCGCCCCACTGGGCGGGGAGCGACGGCGCTCCCACGTGCGTGAGGATCACCGCCGAGCACGGCGCGGACTTCCTCGAGGCGACCCTCGCCGGGGGCGCGAGCTCGCGCCTGCTCATCCCGACCTGGAACGACTGGAACGAGCGGACCGCACTCGAGCCCTCGTGGGACGCCGTGTACGAGGCCCAGCTCCGCGGAGGCCTGCCGATCGACCCGACCGCGCGGCAGCGAGCGCTCGCCGGACTGCTCGCCCTGCGGGAGGCCCTCGGCGCGCCCGGGAGCCCCCAGCGCTTCGACGCCCTCCTCGCACGCTACTTCGCCGAGGTCACCGCGGGGCGGGCGACGGCCTATCAGTGAGGAGGGGCTCTCCGTGAGGGGGGCGCTGCGCCGGCGCTAGACTGCGCGGCTCCCCGGGGCCCTTCGGCCCCAGGATCGACCCTCGACCTCCCACTCCGAATGTCCCTCTCCTGCGGCATCGTCGGCCTCCCCAACGTGGGGAAGAGCACCCTCTTCAACGCCCTGACCGCGGCCGGTGCCGAGATGGGGAACTTCCCCTTCTGCACCATCGAGCCCAACCAGGCCGTGGCCGAGGTCCCCGACGACAACCTCGCGCGCCTCACCGCGCACATCGAGACCGAGAAGGTCATCCCGGCCGTGGTGAAGGTCGTCGACATCGCGGGCCTGATCGCCGGCGCCTCGAAGGGGGAGGGCCTGGGGAACAAGTTCCTCGCCAACATCCGCGAGACCGACGCGATCCTCCACGTGGTGCGGTGCTTCGAGAACGCCCAGGTCGTCCGGGAGGACCCCGTCGACCCCAAGAAGGACATCGAGATCATCGAGCTCGAGCTCGCCCTCGCGGACCTCGAGACCCTGCAGCGGGCCATCGAGCGCGTGTCCAAGAAGGCGCGCTCGGGGGACAAGGACTCGATCTTCGAGCGCGACCTCTTCCAGCGCGTCCACGACCTGCTCGAGGCCGGCGAGGCGATCCGCGCCCAGGAGTGGAAGGACGCTGAGCGCGACGCGCTCAAGCCGCTGTGCCTCATGTCGCTCAAGCCCGTGCTCTACATCGCGAACGTGGCCGACGACGACCTCGACGGCGCGGGGCCGCACCCCCAGGCGGTCGCGGCGCACGCCGAGGCCACGGGCAGCAACTGGATCTCGATCTGCACCGACATCGAGAGCGAGCTGCGCAACATGGAGCCCGACGAGCGCGAGGTCTTCCAGGAGGACCTCGGCGTGAAGGAGCTCGGCCTGCCACGCCTGATCCGGGCGGCGTACGACCTGCTCGGTCTCCAGACCTACTACACCGCCGGGCCGAAGGAGGTCCGTGCGTGGACGATCCGCGCCGGCTGGAAGGCGCCCCAGGCCGCTGGCGTGATCCACACCGACTTCCAGGACAAGTTCATCCGCGCCGAGGTCTACGAGGTGGATGACCTGGACGAGCACGGCAGCGAGGCGGCCATCAAGGCCGCCGGCCGGCTCCGTACCGAGGGGCGCGACTACGTCATGCAGAGTGGCGACGTCTGCCACTTCCTCTTCGGCCGCTGAGGGTGAGAGCACCCGCATGACTGCGAGCGAGCTGGGCTGGGTGGCCTTGGGGGGAGCCCTCGGGGCGCCCCTGCGCGCGCTCGTCTCCGCCTGGGCGGCGGGCACCGCACTCGGGCGCCCGCTCGGCACCCTGCTCGTGAACCTGGCAGGGAGCCTCGCGCTCGGGCTGGTGCTCGGCTGGCTCGCGCGCGTCCCGGAGGGCGCGTCCACGCTGCGGCCCCTCGTGGCGATCGGCCTGCTCGGGAGCTTCACGACCTTCTCGACCTTCGCGCTCGAGGCGGTCCAGCTCGGCCAGACACGCTCCGTTGGCGCGGCCGTCGGCTACGTCGTCGTCACGCTGGTCCTCTGCCTGGCCGCTGCCGCCCTGGGCATCTCGGCCTCGTCCTGAGGTCGCCACGACCAGGGCAGCGCTTGCTGACCCACCCCGCGGGGGGGATGCTGAGGGCGTGTCCAGAGCCCGTCGAGCCGTCGTCCTCTTCAACCCGACCTCCGGGCGTGGGACCGGCGAGTCGGCAGCGCGGTCGGCCGGGGAGGCGCTTGCAGACGCCGGCTGGGAGACGGAGCTCCTCCCGACCGCGGGGCCCGGCGACGCCACTCGCATCGGGCTCGAGGCCGATGCCGAGCGTCTCGTGATCGTCGGGGGGGACGGGACCCTGCGCGAGGCCGCGGAGGGCGTCCTGCAGGCGGGCCGGCAGCTCGAGCTGGGCTTCGTGCCGCGCGGCAACGCGAACGTGGTCGCGCGCGACCTGCGGATCCCGCTCGGCGTCGAGGGTGCGGTGCGGACCCTCGTGGAGGGGCGGCCTCGGCCGCTCGACATCGTGCGCGCGAACGGGCGCTTCGTCCTGGCCATGGTGGGGCTCGGCTACGACGCGCGCGTGGTGCACCGGATCCACGCGGCACGCTCCCGCCCGCGGCTGCGGCACTGGTACCGCCTCCACGCGGACTCCCTCTACGGCGTCCTGGGAGCGACCTCGCTGATGGGGCGCTACCGCTCGACGTTCCGGGTCGAGGT
>WTJQ01000056.1 GCA_011524785.1 Planctomycetota bacterium
ATCCAGCCCCGGCACGATCCGGGCCTCGGCCTGCAGTTCCAGTCCCGACAGGAACGGGAACTCGAACCCCTCCACAAGGGCCAGGGGCCAGAGGGTGAGCTCCGCCTCCGCGCCACCGAGGCGCCAGAGGTCCCAGTTCCGTCCGTTCGAGGCCAGCAGCCGCAGCCGGACGACCTCGTCGACGGACCCTGGCTGCGGGTCCCGCAGCCGGACGGAGAAGGGCGGTGCCTGGGGTGGGGCGGTCCCCACCGGGCCTCCGGCCACGAGCACCGGGAACGGGGGCAGCGGAGCCACCGGGCCTCCGGGAGCCGCGGCGGCCGCCGACCAGCGGGCGCTGCCCGTGGCGCCGGTGTCCCCCACCAGCTCGAGGCGCACCCACACGTCGGGCTCGCAGAGCCCCGTGAGGACCGCGGAGCCCAGGTCATCGGCCGGGCCGGACACCACGTCGAAGGCGCCGGGCCAGGCGGCCTTGAACGGCCAGAGCCCGGGCCCCGCGCCGCCGGAGACTCCCGCTCCGATGATCCAGGGACGGGGGATCCCGGGGGACCGGGCCTCGACGAGGACGCCCGGAGCCTGAACGAGGCTGTCCCACCCCGGCAGCCCGTCCCCGGGCACCGGGACCGTGAAGGGGACCTCGAGCAGGCCGGTGTCCACCACCCGCTCCTCCTCCGGAGCCAGCGCCAGCGGGCCCGGCACGTCGATCCGGATCGGGCTCGGTGCATTGCCGGCCGGGAGCGGCGGGGCCGGGGCGCGCTGGCCGAAGCCGAGCAGGAACGTCGGGCCGTTGAAGGCGGCCAGGGGGATCCCCGCGACGACCACGAGAGCGGTCTGGACCCCGAGCTCCCCGGCCTGCAGGGCGTACGGACCGAAGGGGCGCACGAACTCCGCCGTCTCGCTGTCGAGGGTCGCCGGCCCCGTGAGGGTCACGGGCGCGAGTCCCCGGCCATCGGCCGCCAGCGTGGTCAACGCAGCGTTGCCCAGGTCGAGCCCCGAGGTCACCGGCGCCCGCACCTCGCCCAGTGCCTGGGCCGGGAGCGCTCCGGTCGGATGGAGCAGCACCTGCAGGGAGCTCGTGGGCGCATCGACCACGGTCAGCAGGTCGTAGCCGTCCGCGACCACGGAGACGACGGCCGAAGTCCCGCCAAACGCGACCTCCGCGCGGCCGTCCCCATCGGTTGCAACGGGCCCCCCCACCGCGATGGGAGGCGCGCCGTCGTTGGTGCGATCGTGGACGTGGACGAGGGCCCCTGCGATCGGAGCTCCGCCGACCGCGTCGAACACGTCGACGGTCAGCGTGGGCGCGCCAGTTGCAGCGGGTCCCGCCGCGAGGACACCGCGCTGCTCGAACGCGACCCCCAGCTGGACGTCGCTCCCGTTGAGCGCGCGATCGAAGAGCTGGTAGTCGAAGGTCCAGGGCTGCTGCGGGTCGACAGCGCCGATGACGGCGGGCTGAGCGACGAAGAGCCCCGCTTGACCAGCCATGACGACGGGAGCGGGGTCCTGCAGTGGCAGGGGTCCGGCCCCGTCGGGGTCGAACGCGTTGGACACCACGGGCCCGCCCAGCGGGTCCAGCGCCTCGACCCGCACGTAGGCGATGGGCTCGGTGGCGCGGCCCACGAGAACGAGGTCGCGCTGGTCGCTGATGAAGACGTCGGTGGTCCCGCCGTTCGGGCCGAGCTCGGTGATGGCGGGCGGCACCGTGTCCAGGAGCACCGGCGCGGGGGCCTGGGACCCGAAGGCCCGGAAGCTGCGGGCCTGGGAGAGACGGCC
The DNA here is from genome assembly GCA_011524785.1 of Planctomycetota bacterium. Classification (GTDB taxonomy): domain Bacteria; phylum Planctomycetota; class UBA1135; order UBA1135. The sequence goes on from WTJQ01000056.1 coordinate 1,771, forward strand.
AGCGCGCGCGTTCCAGGCCACGAGCGTCAGGTCACCGTCCCCCAGATAGGGAGCGCCCATCGCATCCACGAACCCGAGGGCCTCGACCCCAGCACCGACGAGCTGCTCGCCCTCGGCGACCGGCACGGTCCGCACCAGGCCGATCGCAGCACCGGGGTTGCTGCGCGAGGTCCCGCTGATGGCGACGCCCAGGGTCTGGGGAGCGCCCCCGACCGGAGCCGGCTCGGCGAGCTCCACCTCGACGAGCGGAGCCGGCGAGAGCAGGTCGGCCAGGCCGATCGCGTCGAAGGGGGCGAAGGGCTTCTCGACGAATCGAGGCGCCACCAGGGATCCGGTCTGGAAGGCGACGACGGTCTCCTCGAGCGCCTCGCCGGTCTGGCTCCGCAGGTCGGCCGTGCAGGTGAGGCGCACCTCGGTCGTGGCGCCGAGGGAGATGCGCTCGCCGTCGTCATCACGCAGGGACCAGCTCCAGGCCTGGAGGATCGGAACGGGGACCGCCCCCGGCAGCACGACGGGCGTCGGCGCTTCCGCACCGGGCGGAACCCCCGCACCCACCTCGACCTTGAAGCTGGCGAGCGTGACCGACGCCGCGTCCATGGGCTGGTCGAAGAGCACGAAGAGGTCGGTCAGGTCTCCCGCCGCCTCGTCGCCGTCGAGCGGGAAGGTCCCCAGCACGCGCGGCGTGGTGGTCACCTGGACGTCGAAGGATCCGATGGTCCCGGAGAACGCGCCGACCCGCCCGACGACATCGGCGGGCTCCGCCCCCTCGACCCAGCCGAGCTGGTAGATCGAGCCGGGCGCGAGGGGCTGGGAGGGAGCGACCAGGGCCACCCGCCCGTTGGCCACCATGGGCGGCGGCTCCACGAGCGGGACCTCCGAACCGAAGATCGTGTCCACCAGCACGAAGGCCCCGGTGAGGGACTCGGCGGACATGGACACGTCGAACTCCACGGCGAGGACCGACGAGGGATGCACGGTCGAGCCGGAGGCCGGGATCATGGCCACGGTGCTCGGCCCGTCGGCGTCGAGCCACTGCCCGGTCTCCAGGGTGGTGGCGGGCGCTGAGCCGGCAGCGCCCGGGCCTCCGCCCGCCCCGCCGCCAGTGCCGTCGCAGCCGCCCGGACCGAACACGCAGGCGGGGCTGTCGCAGCCGGGGAGCAGCGCGAGCGGGGCCGCGGCCAGGACGAGGCGGGGGAGCAGGGACGAGGTCGCCGTGCGACGGGCGCTCGTCCGCGCGTGGACGGTGGCCAGGGGCTGGGGGAGCCGGGGCATGAGGG
>WTJQ01000169.1 GCA_011524785.1 Planctomycetota bacterium
CTGTAGCCCGGCGATTCAGAAGGAAGGGGCCCTGCGATGGCCGTGCGAACGCTCGCCTGATTCGCAGACGTCGGGTCCTGCGGATCGACTCAGCACGGCCCCCATCCGGTGGAGTCAGGTAGCCACGGAGTTTCCATTCGTCGGAAGCGTCGCAGAATCGAAATGTGCGCTGAGTCCATTGAATTGGCAGAGGCTCCTCCGAAACTTCCGATCCGACACTTGTGATGGATCAAAGAACCGGAGCATGAAATCCGTAAAGTCCGTGGACACGAGATGTCATTCGACCTACTCTCCTGGCGCTGAAGCACGTCAAGAGGTCGCTATTGGATAAAAGTTCCACATGAGCCGTTCCATTTGATCTCCAGCGCGAGGTCGAAACCCAACAGCCCCTCGACACGTTTCAACGAAGCCCGCGCACGATCTCCCCCAGGAAACTGATCCCCCACGAGCCCCGTGCGTGGACCCTGCGAGGCCCAGCGGCCCGCGACCGAACCACCCCGGTCCTGCAACGACGAGCTGCAGGGCCTCCACTACCCCCCAACGAACCGAAAGACCCATGGCAAGAAAAGCAAAGGCCGCCCGCAGGGCCCGCCGCTCCCCGGAGGAGATGATCGCCGACCTCGAGGCCAAGATCCGCGAGGTCAAGCAGCGCGCCCAGGCGAAGGAGCTCAAGCAGAGCCCCTCCATGAAGGCCGCGATGAGCACGGTCCGCAGCCTCGACAAGTCTCTCGAGGCCGCAGCCGAGGACGGCAACAACGCCCTCCGTCACGCCCTCGCCGACGCCCGCAAGCCGCTGGCCGAGTTCCTCGAGGGTCAGGGCCTGAAGCTGCCGAAGGCGCGTGTCCCCCGCGGGCGCAAGCCGAAGGCGAAGAAGTGACGCCGCCACGAGGACCTCCTCGGAGGACTCATCAGCGGGCCGCCCCTCGGGAAGGAGGGGCGGCCCGCTCGCATTGGAGGCGGAGCTCCGTCACGAGGCGGCCTGCAGGCTCGCTCCAGAAGCACCTCGCGCCCTTGGCCTCGGCCCGTCTCAACGGAGGGCGCCCCGCGCCGGACCCAGGACCGGGTCCGAGCGCGGGGCGCGTCCATGGCCGGGCGCGGAGGCCCGGCCCCAGCCTCGAGGGCCGTCAGTTGACCAGGTTGGCCATCTCGCTCCGCAGGTCGCGGAAGGCGCTGAAGGCCTGCAGGGTCCAGAGGCGGGTGGAGACCATGTCGAGGGTCTCGAAGGGGTCCGACTGGAGGTCGTAGAACTCGTAGCGCTGCGGCGAGTTGCCGGAGAACTCGATCAGCTTCCAGCGCTCGTTGCGGATGGTGCGCGAGGTGTGGGTGACGCCGTAGCCCGTGGGGCTGTTGGGTCCGAAGTACTCCGCGTAGACCGTCTCGCGCTGGTGGGGCGCGTTGGCGAACTTGAGGTAGGGCAGCAGGCTGACGCTGTCGGAGGCATCGCCGGCGGCCACCGGCGGGGCCGTGGCACCCGTCAGGTCGACGATCGTGGCGAAGAGGTCGGTGGCGCTGACGAGCGCGTCCTCCTCACGGCCGGGGTGGTTCACGTCGGGGCCCCAGGCGATCAGGGGCACGTTCACACCACCCTCGTAGCAGGTGAGCTTGGCGTGCTCGGGGATGAACGGCGCCATGCTGACCTCGGACGGGGTGCCGTTGTCGGCCATGAAGATGATGTTCGTGTTGGCGACGGTCTCGGGCGGGAGCGAGGCGAGCAGGCGCCCCATCTCGGTGTCGACCGCCTCGATCATGGCCTTGTAGAAGGGCCGCGGCTCGTAGCGCGGGTCGATGGCCGGCGTCGGGCTGTGGTAGAGGTGCGCCGGCGGCTCGTGGTACGGCGAGTGCGGCGCGTTGAACGCCAGCACGCACATCCAGGGACCCTGGGACTGGTTGATGAACGCCAGCGTGTCGTCCACCTGGTCGGTGGTCGCGTACGTGGTGCTCATGTACGCCGTGCCGTCCGTGACCTTCGGGTAGTTGTCGAAGGCGTGCAGGGGCGTGATGTTCCCGAGCGTGCCGGTGAACGAGTCCCACCCCTGGATGTTCGGGGCCATGAGCGCGCCCGTTCCTCCGTTGGAGAGGTGCCACTTGCCCACGTACCCGAGGTCGGTGACCGAGGGCGAGGAGGTGGAGACGACCTCGGCCAGGGTGTTCTCGCTCAGCTGCAGCGCCCAGCCGGTGGTGCCGACGATCATCCCGATGCCGGTGCGGAAGCTGTAGCGACCGGTCTGGATCTGGGCCCGAGTGGGCGAGCAGGCCGGGTTGGCCCAGGCGTTCCGGAACAGCACGCCCTCGCGTGCGAGCCGGTCGATGTTCGGCGTGACGGCGGGGTCGGGACCCTCGTCGTAGCAGGAGACCATGTCGACGCCGACGTCGTCGGCGATGATCAGGAGCGTGTTGGGGACCTGGGCGGTGGCCAGCGCAGAGAGCGCCAGGGCCGCCGCCGCTGCGGTGAAGCGGGATGCGGTCATGGAGGAGGAAGAGGCAGGAAGCTGCCTCAATCATGCACCCCCAGTGCGAATGCGCAAGTGAAGCCGCAAATCGGGGCGGCACGGCGCCCAGGCTGCAAGGGCCTGCTGTCGACCGTGCTCCGGGATGAGAGCGGAGCGCGGCCCGGACGCCTCGGACCGGGTCGCCTCGCGTCGCGGCGGAGCACCCCGTCTCGATCCGAGCCGGCCTCCATGCGGCCCTGGAGGCCCAAAGACCGATCGATCCACCTCGAACGATCGGTTGATCGAGTGAGAGCTGCGTCCTCCGAAGCGGCCCCTCTGAGGGGGCGGCAGGGCCTGCGGTGGAGGGATCGCAAGGGCACTCGGGGGCACCGCAGCCAGAACCGCGCGGATCGCTCACGCCTGAGCTGAGCGAGCCGGGCCCCCCCAGACCAGCCCAGCGGTGCATGAGAGGCGCTAGGAGCCAGGTCCAGCCTCCCAGGAAGCGCCAGAGGACCCTCTTGGCCGCTACTCGAGCCGCAGGCGATCCGTTCACTCGGAGGCGGGTCCTCGGATCAGAAGGGCCCTTCCTCGCCACAGACGACCCCAACAGCAG
>WTJQ01000094.1 GCA_011524785.1 Planctomycetota bacterium
GGAGCTGCTCAAGCGGCTCTGGCGACCGAGCGGCGACTGAGCCATGGGGGCCGGGATACCGGCTCGTGTGATCGCTCCACCGAGGGGCTGCAGCACCAAGGTGCTGGGGCGACAAGCGGCACCGTCACCGGGCAGTGCAGTCACCGGGCGGCAGGTGCACCAAGCGATCCGGTCAACGAGCGGAAGGTCCACAGGGCGGCCGTGGCGCTGCGTGATCCTGGCACTCGCGAGGTCTCTCTCTGCTCAGGCCGGCGCGAAGGGCCACAGGGCTGGAATCAGCACCACCGACGCGACCAGCAACAGCACGGTGAGCGGCGCGCCCACGCGCAGGAAGTCCCGGTAGCGATAGCCGCCAGGCCCCAGGATCATCGCGTTCGCCTGGTGCGCGACCGGCGAGAGGAAGCCGAGGCTGGAGCCCGCGACCACGGCCATGAGGAAGGGGCGCGCATCGAGCCCTGCGGCCCCCGCGACCTCCAGCGCGATCGGGGTCATGATCACGGCGGTCGAGGCGTTGTTCAGCACCTGGGTCAGCAGGACCGTGGCGCCCAGGAGGCCCGCGAGCAGGACCGTCGGCGTGGTGTGACCATCCGCGACGAGGCCGGCGAGCAGGTTGGACGCGTCCTGGGTGCGCTCGGGGTCGAGCACGTGCATCTGGAACGCTCGCCCCAGGGCGAGCATGCCGCCCACCAGGAAGACGACGCCCCAGTCGATGGCGCGATAGGCCTCGTCGGTCCGCACCACGCGCAGGCCCACGAGCACGAGCACCCCCGCCAGGGCGAGGGCCCCGAGGGACAGCCCCGGCAGCAGGGCGGCCGCCAGGAGGACGCCCAGCAGGGTCAGGATCGTGATCCAGCCGTTGCGGGCGAAGCGCGGGGTCCCGACCTCACTCAGGACGAGGACCTCGCGACCCTGCCGCGCGCGCTCGAGGTCACGGAGGTGACCCTGCACCAGGAGGGTGTCCCCGACCTCGAGCTCGACCTCGAGCAGCCGCTGCAGCTGGACCCCGCTGGACTTGGAGATCGCCACCACGTTGAGGCCCGTGCGGGTCCGGAACTCCGCGCGGGCGAGGGTCGCGCCCACCAGGTCCGAGCCGGCTGGGACCAGGGCCTCGACGAGCCGCACGTCGTCCGAGACGAGGCGCGCGTCGCTCGTGTCCACGTACTTCCGCTCACGCAGCGGCACCTCCTCCGAGAGGGCCACGATGTCCTCCGGGCTGCCCTGCAGGATCAGGGTGTCGTCGGCGCGCACGCGGTTGTACGGACCGGGCGCGAGCAGCGGGGACTCGCCCCCGGCGCGCACGAGGCCCAGGACCGTCACGCTGTGGCGGGCGAAGACCTCGATGTCCGCGACGGCGCGGTTGATCAGGGTGCTCGTGGGCTCGACCAGGATCTCGGTCACGAAGCGCGGGACCTGATAGCGCTCGGAGAGGGACTGGCCCACGGGCGACCGCGGCAGCAGGGCCCGGCCGGGCCCGACCAGGTAGAGGCTGCCCACGGCGAGCAGGGCGAGGCCGAGGTGGCTGAACTCGAAGAGGCTGAAGGGGGCCACGCCGGCGTCGCGCAGGCTCTGGTTGATCACCAGGTTGGTCGAGGTCGCGAGGACCGTCACCAGGCCGCCCAGGAGGCTCCCGAAGGCCATCGGCATCAGCAGGCGCGAGATGCTCAGCCGCTTGCGGCGTGCGAGGCCGTTGCAGATGGGGATCATCGTCGCGACCACGCCCGTGTTGGAGAGCACCGACGAGAGCAGGCCGGCCAGGACCGTCACCCGCGCCACCAGCCCGCGCTCGCTCGTGACGCGGCCCCGCAGGACCTGCCGCGAGAGCACCTCCGCGGCCCCCGAGCGGGTGAACGCATGCCCGAAGACGTACATGCAGGCGATGAGGACGACGGCCTCGGAGCTGAACCCCTCGAACGCCACCCGCGCGGGCAGGGCGCCCGCGAGGACGAGCCCACACGCCACGGCCAGGGCCACCAGGTCGTACCGCACCACCTCGGCCACGAAGAGCACGAGGGAGAGGGCCAGCAGGGCCAGGACGACGAGGACGGGGTCGATCAGGGGCATCGCTCTGCGAAGGCTAGGGGACCGGGTTCGGGCCAGGCAAGGCGTGTGCTAGAACACCCTGATGGACGGGCGCCCCGGCGGCCGCTCCCTGCTCCCACCTTCCCCGAGCCGACCTCCCGTTCGTGCAGTCCGCACCCCTCGACCCCGACGAGCTCGCCGCGCGCGTGGGCTCCTGGCTGAGCGGGCGCGGCCCCGAGTCGGACGTGGTCGTCTCCAGCCGGGTCCGCCTCGCGCGCAACCTCGCGGGGTCCCCGTTCCCGCTCGCGACTCCCTCGGGCGGCGGCACCGAGATCCTCGATCGGGTCCGGCCCCTGGCGACCCGGCACACCTACGACGGCGACGCGTCCTGGGTCCCCCTCGAGGGTGCGAGCGACGTCCTGCGCTGGGTCCTGTTCGAGCGCAACCTCGCGACGCGTGAGATGGTCGGGAGCGAGGCGAGCACGGAGCTGGCCGCGCGGGCCGTGGTGTTCTGGCCGCAGGAGGACCTCGCGATCCTGATGGGCGAGGAGGACCACCTCCGCCTGCAGGGCCTCGCCTCGGGTCTCGATCTCGAAGGCGCGCTCGGCCGGGTGGTGGCGCTCGATCGCACCCTGGAGGGAGACCTCGAGTACCAGCTCGACGAGCGGCTCGGGTTCCTCACCGCCTGCCCCTCCAACGTGGGCACGGGCATGCGCGCCTCGGTGATGCTGCACCTGCCGGGGCTCGGCGCCGTGCGCTCCGAGCTGAAGAAGGTCTTCCACGCCGCCCAGCACACCGGGCTGGCGGTGCGTGGGCTGCACGGGGAGGGGAGCCGCGCGGCGGGCGACCTGTACCAGGTCTCCAATCAGGTCACGCTCGGCGCCTCCGAGGAAGAACTCGTCGAGGGCCTCCTCGCCATCGTGCGTCGCATCGTGAGTGCCGAGCGCACCATGCGCGAGGCCCTGCTGGAGAGCCGCCGAGAAGCTCTGAGAGATCGCGTGGCGCGCAGCCTCGCGACCC
>WTJQ01000563.1 GCA_011524785.1 Planctomycetota bacterium
GCGAGGTGTTCCTGCGGGAGCTGCTCTCGAACGCCAGCGATGCCCTCGACAAGCTCCGCCACGAGGCCCTGACGACGCAGGGGCTCATGGAGGATGGAGAGTCGCTCGGCATCGTGCTCGATCCCGATCCCGAGGCCGGTGCCCTGCGCATCGCCGACAACGGGATCGGCATGTCCCGGGAGGACCTCCTCGAGAACCTCGGGACCATCGCGAGCTCCGGCACGCGGCGGTTCCTCGACGCCTTGCGGGAGCAGGGGGCCCAGGAGAGTCCGGAGCTGATCGGCCGCTTCGGGGTCGGCTTCTACAGCGTGTTCATGGTGGCCGACGAGGTGACGGTCGAGACGCGCCGCGCGGGGAGTGACGAGGGATGGCGTTGGACCAGCAAGGGGGACGGGGAGTTCTCCGTCGAGCCGGCCAGCGACCTCCCGCGCGGGACGGTGATCACCTTGCAGCTCAAGCCCAGCCCGGAGGGCAGCGAGGACGCGGACGCCGACGGAGAGGACGACCCGCGGCGCTTCCTCGACCCGTGGACGCTCCGTCAGCTGGTCCGCCGCTGGTCCGACTTCGTCGAGTACCCGATCCAGATGGAGGTCGAGCGCCCCGGCGCCGAGGGTGAGGAGCCGACCCGCGAGATCGAGACGCTCAACACGCAGAAGCCGCTCTGGACCCGGCCGAAGGACGAGGTCACCACTGAGGAGTACGAGGAGTTCTTCGGGCACCTCGCGGGGTGGGGCAAGCCCCTCGAGACCCTTCACTTGCGGGCCGAAGGCACCCTCGAGTACACGGCCCTGCTGTACGTGCCCGAGCAGGCCCCCTTCGATCTCCACGACCCCGCCAAGGCCAAGTCGCGCCTCTCGCTGTACGCCCGGCGGGTCCGGATCCAGGAGGAGTGCGAGGAGCTGCTGCCCCCTTGGCTCCGCTTCGTGATGGGGGTCGTGGAGTCGAGCGACCTCCCCCTCAACGTCAGCCGGGAGAGCATCCAGTCGGACGCGCGCGTGCGTCAGATCCGCAAGCACCTGGTCCGCAAGGTGCTGGAGGCCCTCGGACGCCTGCTTCGCGACGACCGGAAGGCCTACGAGGGCTTCTGGGAGACGTTCGGCACCCTGATCAAGGAGGGCATCTGGTCGGGCGACGACGAGGGGGGCCGCATCTCGAAGCTGTGCCTGTTCCGCACCAGCGCTGAGGAGGGCTGGAGGACCCTGGCCGAGGTCAAGGAGGCCCAGCCAGAGGGCACCGAGTCCCTCGGCGTCCTCGTGGCACCCGACCTGCGGACCGCTCTGGCCTCCGCCCACCTGGAGGCCCCGCGCGCGGCGGGTCAGGAGGTGCTCCTGCTGGTGGATCCGGTGGACGAGTGGATGCTGCAGCGGCTCAACGAGTTCGACGGGATGCCCCTGCGCCAGGTGGATCGCGGGGACTCCTCGCTGGAGGACGAGGACGAGAAGAAGGCGCGTGAGGAGCGCGAAGGAGCGGACAAGGGCTTCCTCGAGGCCCTCAAGGGCAGCGTCGACGAGTGGATCTCCGCCGTCCGCTACAGCGCCCGGCTCAAGGAGACCCCCGCGGTGCTGGTGGGTGACGAGGGGGCCTGGTCCTCCCATGCCGAGCGCATGCTGCGGCGCGCGGGCCATGAGCTGCCCCCCTCCAAGCGGGTCCTCGAGGTGAACCCGGACCACCCGTTGATCAAGGGGATCGCCCAGCTGCACGGGGTCGATGCCAACAGCCCTCGGGTCGCCGAGGCTGGAGAGGTCCTGCTCGGCCAGGCCCTGATCCGGGAGGGGCAGACACCGCCGGATCCGGCACGCTTCGCAACCCTGGTCAGCGAGCTGCTCGAGGGCTCGCTCAAGGGCTGACGCGAGGTGCTGGGGAGGCGGCGGACTGGCGCCGTCTCCCCGGCCCGAGGTGCCGCCCTTGCCTGCGGCGCTCTGATCTCTACCTGCGGCGCTCAGGCATCTGCCTGCGGCGCTCAGACTTGTGCCTGCGGCGCTCAGACTTGTGCCTGCGGCGCTCAGGCCACCTGCTCGCCGCCGGAGCGGGTTCGCTCGCCGTACAGGTCGGAGAGACGGCTGGTGACGGGCCCCACCTGGCCGCTCCCGATGGTGCGGCCGTCGATGGTCGTGACGCTCGCCAGCTCGCCCATGGTCCCGGTGCAGAACACCTCGTCGGCGCGATGGAACTCCGCGAGGGACAGGTCTCGCTCGGCGTGCGGGAGCCCGTGCTCGCGACACAGCTCTAGGACCGTCGCGCGAGTGATTCCCTCGGGGCACGCGACCGTGCGGGGCGTCTCGATCACGCCGTCGGCCACGCGGAAGAGGTGCGTTGCGTTCGTCTCGGCGACGAAGCCACGAAGGTCCAGCATGATCGAGTCGTCGGCGCCGGCGGCATTCGCCTCGACCTTGGCGAGGATCGACTGCAGCAGGTTGTTGTGGTGGATCTTGGGGTCCAGGCAGTCCGGCGGGAAGCGGCGGAACGACGAGGTCGCCAGGGACAGGCCGCGCTTCTCGTAGACAGGCGCCTTGTGCTCGGCGAGGACGATCAGGAGCGGTCCGGCCTGGTTGAGCCGGGGGTCCATCCCTGAGGTGACCTTCTCGCCGCGAGAGAGGGTCAGGCGCACGTGGACGCCGTCCGTCATCTCGTTGGCCGCGAGCGTGCGCTTGATCTCCTCGACGATCGCGTCGGCGGTCGGGATCTCGGTGAACGCCATCGCGAGCGCCGAGTGCCGGAGCCGCTCGAGGTGCTCGCGAAGCTTGAAGATTCAGCACTGGTAGAGGCGCAGCCCCTCCCAGCACCCGTCCCCGCCCTGGACCAGTGAGTCGAAGACGCTCACCTTCGCGTCGGCTCTGGGGAGGAGCTGTCCGCCGACGCTGACGATGAGGTCGCGGTTCTTCTCGTTGAAGGTCTGGAGCATAGCTATTGGTCGTACAGGTGGTCGAAGGTTCGTGCTTGAGCTGGCAGCCGTGTTCACGGAGCCGGGTCCGAGCGACCTTGGCTCAGCGGGCTTGGAGTCTGTGCTCCGCGAGGTGGTCGTACAGGGGCTGGCAC
>WTJQ01000058.1 GCA_011524785.1 Planctomycetota bacterium
GGGAAGGCGAAGGAGACCCCGAGCCGCTCGGCGAGGCGGAGGATGTCGGCGAAGAGGCGGTGCTTCTCACGCAGCTCCGCGGACCAGTCCGGGGTGATCACGAACGCGTAGACCAGCACCTCGAGCGCCGAGTCCCCGAAGCCCGTGAAGTAGACCTGGTAGTAGTCCTTCCGCGTGCAGGGGTGCTGCCGGATCAGCTCGCGGATGCCCTCGCAGAAGGCCTCGAGCTTCTCGGGCGGCGTGTCGTAGGTCACCCCGAGGGTCGTCTTGATGCGGCGGAAGCTCCGCGCGCCCCAGTTGTCGACCTTGGCGCTGATGAAGTGCCGGTTGGGGATCGTGATCAGTGAGTTGTAGAAGGTGCGGATCCGCGTGGACCGGAATCCGACCTGCTCCACCGTGCCGTCGATCCCGTCGATCGTGATCCAGTCGCCCAGCTGGAAGGGCTGGTCGAGCAGCACGGTGAACGTGCCGAAGACGTTCTCGAGGCTGTCCTTGAAGGCGAACAGCAGGGCCGCGGAGCCGATCGAGAGGCCCGCGATGACCTGGTAGACGTCCTCCGTGAGCCGTGACGAGAAGTAGGCCAGCCCCAGGACGACGACGAAGATCTTCAGCGTGCGCCGCAGGAGCGGCACCAGCATGTCGTCGAACTTGTTGTCCGAGCGCTCGGCGCGCGCCTTGAAGAAGTCGCACACCAGGTCGACCAGCCTCCAGGCCGCGAGGACGCCGGCGACGGAGTAGACGAGGCTGCCCACCACGTCGAGCACGCCCGTGACCGTCTCGCTCTCGATGCTCAGTGACGGCAGCAGGGCGAGGAACACCCACCAGGTCACCATCAGCCCGAAGGGTCGGACGAAGCGCGACAGCTGCTCCTCGTCGAGCTTGACCCGGTCGTTCCCCGCGACGCGGTGGGCCGCGCGGCGGAGGAAGACCGACACGAAGCGCTCGAAGGCCACGGAGATGGCGATCAGCCCGAGGAGCCCGAGCCACTGCCAGTTCTCGACCAGGAACGCCGTGTCGAGCAGGAGCGAGTCGGCGGGGAAGGTGCTGCGGACGAGGTCCGCGAAGCTCTGGGGCGCCTCGGAGGCGGCCTCAGAGCCTTGAGGGAGGAGCGGGAGCATGGAGCGGAAGCAGCCGAGAGCGCGAGGCCCCACGGCTCGAGCCCGAGCATAGCCAGTCGCCGCACGTGGCTCGACCGCCCTCGGTCATGACGGGCGACGGCCCGAGCGGGAGCCGGTCAGCTCCGCGTCCCGCGGATCCAGAGGGTGCCGGCCTCGTGCAGCGCGACGCGGTCCGCGTCAGCGGCATCGCTCGGTCCGCGCGAGTCCAGGACCCGGCTGCTCGTCACGTCCGTGAAGCCGGCGGCGCGCACGGCCTCCTCCCACTCGGCGACCCCGAGCCAGGCCATCTCGAGGCCCACGTCGGCGGACCAGCCCTCGGTCACCGGGGACTCCTGGAAGCGGTCGAGGAGCATGTGCAGCTCGCCACCGCTCTTGGTGACGCGTGCGATCTCGGCGAGGGCCGCGGTCAGGTCGGGGGCGTAGTAGATCGCCTCCATCGAGAACACGCGGTCGAAGCGCCCGTCCTTGAAGTCCAGGGCGTCGAAGGTCCCGAGCACGTAGCGCGCCCGGCTGGTGAGGTCGTGGGTCTCCTCCGCCTTGGCGATCATGGCGGGGCTGACGTCCACCCCGATCGCGGTGGCGCCGGGCGCCGCCTTGCCGAGCAGGCGCGTCGCCCAGCCGTGGCCGCAGCCCAGGTCGAGGCTCTGCATGCCGGGCCGGATCCCCATCTGGCCGACGACCTGCGCGACGACGTCGCCGTGTCCCTGCTCCATGCCCTCGGCGCGCCCATTGGTGGCCCAGGTGTCGAAGACCGTGCGGATCGCTTCGTGGCTCATGCGCAGCAGTCTAGGCCCGCCCCCCCTCGCCGGCGTGCCTCGATCGAGCGGATCGGGTGGCTGGATCGATCGTTCGGTGATAGACCTAAGGGGCTCCCCGAACCTCCTGCTGCTCCCTCCATGCTCAAGACCTCCTCGGCGGCCGCCGCGCTCGTCCTCCTCACTCCCTCGCTCGCGGCCCAGTCCTTCGACTACCCCGACTTCTCCTCGCTGACGAACCTCAGCCTCGTGGAGCGCGCCGCCCAGCTGGGCACGGTCATGCGGGTCCACGACACCCTGGGCACCGGGGGGAACAACCGCGGGGCCATGTGGTACGACCAGCCGGTGAACGTCGTCGGTGGCTTCAGCACGACCTTCGAGTTCCAGATGACCGGGGCGGGGTCCGGGGACGGCATGGCGTTCGTCGTCCAGAACGAGTCGATCGCCGGGACCCACGGCGGGGTGGGCGTGACGGGCATCGGCCGCCACGCAGCTGCCTGCGGCTACGGGATGTTCGCGACCTCGGTCGCAGGGGAGTCCATCGAGAACTCGATCGCGATCGAGCTCGACACCTACACCAACGGCAACTGGGGCGACGCCAACAACAACCACATCAGCGTCCACACTGGCGGGACCGGCGACAACGAGACCGGCGAGGACTTCTCCATCGGCCGCACCGGGCTCCTCTCCGTCGACCTGAACGACAGCCAGGTCCACACGCTGACCGTCAACTACGTGCCCGGCACGCTCGAGGTGGTGCTCGACGGCGTCTCGGTGCTCACGACCGCCTACGACTTCAACGCGGGCGGGACCTGGGTCGACAGCGGGAACGCGGTGGGGGGCCTCGACCTGATCAATGGGACCTCCGCCTGGGTCGGGATCACCGCGTCGAGCGGCGGTTCCGTCGAGAACCACGACGTCCTGTCCTGGTCCTTCTCGTCCGGCGCGCCCTCGAGCCTGTTCTGCTCGCCGGCGAACGCACACTCCGGCGGGCAGTCCGTCACGCTCGCCAACAGCGGCGGCGGCGCGGCTGGCGTCTACCACCTGGAGGCCACGGACGGCCCGAGCGGGGAGTTCGGCTTCTTCCTCGTGTCGGCCGGCGCCAACCCCTCGGGCGTGGCGGTCTCCCAGGGGCTGCTCTGCCTGAGCCCGCCGCTGGG
>WTJQ01000283.1 GCA_011524785.1 Planctomycetota bacterium
CTCCTCGTCCCCCATCGCCACGTCCTCGCCGCCCTCTTCCAGGGCCAGGGTCGCTCGAGGGACGAAGCTGCGGCGCGGGAGCGTCACCTCGACAGGGGTGCGCTCGTGGGGCACGACCTGGGCCTCCACGCGCGCCACGCCGCCGCCGGAGGCGAACACCCACAGCTCCCACCTGCCGGGCGCGAGGTCGGTGAGCGTGACGCGCGTCCCCTGATCGAAGAGGGAGCGCGGATCGTGGCGCGTCCACGCAATGGGATGGGGAGCCGCCAGCGCCACGAGCCTCGACTCGACGCGCTCGATGAGCAGCGGCTCGCCCGCCTCGTCGAACAGGCGCACCTCCAGGAGCCCCGCCTGCTCGGAGACGCCCGGTAGCTCGACCACCTGCCGCGGGAGCGCGGGGTCCACCTCGACGATGACGGGCTGGGTGAGCGAGCCGGCTCCGATCGAGAGGCGCTGCCCCTCGGCCGCCTCCCAGTACTCGAAACAGAAGCCCCCGGAGGCTGTGGTCATGACGCGGGCCGCGTGGACCGTCGCGCCCTCCGGCAGGGTCAGGATGGACTCGGGCCCGTTCTCGAACGGCCGCTCCAGATCGACCTGCAGGCCCCCCAGGGGATGGCCGCTGGCCGTCCACACCGAGCCGCAGAGCGGCACGTCTTCGGAGGTCGAGGGCGCTGCCATCGCGGGGAGGGCCGCCACTCGCGAGTCCGAGGACGCCTCCTGCGCGAGCTCCGTGACCGGTGCGTCCTCGCGGGCCGGCCCCTCCGCCATGAGCTCCGTCACGAGTTCATTCGAGACGGCCACCGTGGGCCGGTTGCGCGGAGTGCGCGGCTCGGGCGGGGCCGCTCCGTCCCCAGATACGAGGACCGCCGGGGCGGCCACGAGGGCCGTCCCGGCGGTCAGCAGGATCCAGACACGCACGTCGAGGAGGGTACGAGTCGGGGCCCGGATCAGCTGTCCAGGACGTCCTGGAGGAAGCTGCGCATGTTCTCACGACCGGCGTCGAGGGCCAGGGCCTGCTTGGCGTAGGCCTTGGCACCCTCGTCGTCCTTGAGGACCTGCTTCGACCAGAACGAGCCGTGGAGGAGGATCCAGAAGGCCTTCTCGGCGTCGTTGATGCTGTCGAGGGCGGCGTAGGCCTTCACGAGCTCCACGCCCGCGGGGATGTCGTCGGGCGCGATGCTCTGGGGCAGGCCGTTCAGGGCGTTCTCGAAGAGGCCGGTCTCGTTCTTCGGGTCCACCTCCTGAGCCTTCTTGACGAGGGCGAGGTCGACGGCGCCGGCGTTGCTCAGGGTCTCGATCGCCTGCGGCAGCAGCGCCTTGGCCCAGTCCATCTCCATCGAGAGCACCGAGCGAACGGCCTCGAGGCAGCCCTTGGCGCCCGCGCTGTCGGCGCCGGCCTTGGCGATGTGGTCGGCGACGGCCTTCCAGGCCGCGACCCAGGCGTCCCCCGGCTCGGCGGCGTCGAGGGCCGCGAGCAGGGTCGCGACGGCCTCGAGGTCGGCCATGCCCTTGGTGCGCAGGTCGGTCATGTGCTTCACGTAGGCAGCCGGGCCACCCTGCTGGTAGCCCGTGCGGCCGAAGACCTCGCCCTCGACGGTCATCATGAGGATGGTCGGGTAGCCCTGGATGCCGTACTCGCCAACCAGCTCCTGGTTCCGCTCGGGGTTGGGGACCTTGGCCTTGGCCTCGTCCGAGCGGGGGTAGTCGAGCTTGACCAGGACGTAGTCCTTGGTGGCGGCCTGCAGCCACTCGTCGTGGGAGAAGACCTCCTCGTCGAGGCGGATGCACCAGCCGCACCAGTCGGAGCCGGTGAAGTCGACGAACAGGTCCTTGCCCTGCTCCTTGGCGAGCTTGACGCCCTCGTCGAAGTCGGCCACCCAGGGGCCCTCCGAGGTCGGGGCGGCGAGCGCGGTCGCGCTCAGGAGCGAGAGGGAGAGGGCGGTGAGAGTGGCGGCGGCGGCGCGCATGGTTGGTCGGGGTCGAGGGTCTGGTGGAGCCGCTGGAGGTGGGCTCCGCGGGCAGCGAGAATAGCGCCGCCTCCCCGTCCGATACGGGACTGCCCACGAATCCGTGGGGAGCCCCGCGCGGAACCGCGAATCCCTACGAGGGCCTTACGCGCTGGACCTCCCATGGCACGGGAACGAGCGGCGCCCGCACCCCCCTGGAGTGCGGGCGCCGCCCTGGCTCTCGGACCCGAGGGGACCCGATGACCCTCGGCTCAGTCGGCCAGCTCGCCGCGGACCCGCTCGAGGAGGCGCTTGGTGGCCAGGATGCCCTCGACCTCGGAGAGACCGCCCCCCTCGTACTCGATGCCGACGAAGCCGCGGTAGCCGGCGTCCTTCACGGTCGTCATGACGCGGCGGTAGTCGGTGTTCTTCTCGTTCCCGTCGTCGTCGAAGTCGTGGCTCTTCGCGCTGACCGCCTTGGCGAAGGGCATCAGCTCCTCCATCCCCTTGTAGCGGTCGTACCACTGACCGCCGCCCATGTGGAAGTTGCCGAAGTCGGGCAGGGTGCCCACGCGGTCGTGGTTCGCGGTCCGCATCACGCCGGAGAGCCACTCGCCGTTGGAGGACGTGCCACCGTGGTTCTCGACGATGACGTTGAGGCCGTAGGGCTTCGCCACCTCGGCGAGGCGCACGAGGCTGTCGGCGGCGCGCTTCTGCGCCTCCGCCGGATCCCCTCCGCCCGCAGCGTTGACGCGGATCGAGTGGCAGCCGAGGAACGCGGCCGCGGCCAGCCACTTGAAGTGGTTCTCGATCGCGCGCCGGCGCTGGGCGTCGTCCTGGTGGGCGAGCTGGCCCTCACCGTCGATCATGATGAGCAGGCTCTGCACACCCTGGTCCGCGGCGCGCCGCTTCATCTCGCCCAGGTAGTCGAAGTCGCCGACCTTGTCGCGGAAGAAGGAGTTCACGTACTCGACGCCCGTGAGGCCGAAGCGCTCGCGCGTGATCTTGGCGAAGTCGAGGTTGTCGAGCTCGCCCGAGCGGAGCGTGCGGTGGAGGGACCACTGCGCGATGGAGATCTGGAAC
>WTJQ01000328.1 GCA_011524785.1 Planctomycetota bacterium
CTCCTCCCCGGCCTCCAAACCGGGGCCGCGGCCCGCGCGACGGATCCAGCTGCTCGAGGCCGTCAAAGGCGCCGTGCGAGAGCGCGGGGCGACGCTGTCGGTGTGGAAGGTGACCCCGACCCCCGACGCGCACCACGGCCTCGGGACCGACGGGGAGCTGCAGCTCCTCGGGCGATTCCTGGCGCCCTGAGTTCCGGGTGACCAGTGGGCGCGGGTGATGCTCGCGTCAGCGTGCGTCGCTCCGAGGCTCGCGCCGGACCCAGAGCTCGACCACGGGGCGCCAGCCGAACTCGCGCCGCTCCTCGATTCGGTGCGTGTCCTCCAGCTGAGCGACGAGGTCGACGCTGCGGGGCAGGGACGAGGCCATGAGCCAGATCCGCTCGTGGTTGAGGCGGTCGGCGGGTCGAACGAGGTGGATCCCGTTCGTCGCTAGGCGGGGCGGGCCGTGCAGCGGGACGCCATAGCGGTCCCACGGTCGACCGGTGGGGAAGACCGGCGGCTGGTACTCGACCCCGATCACCGCGTCCCCCGGCTGCGCCTGCGCTGCGATCCAGGCCGCGGCTCCCTCGAAGTCCTCCGTTCCGTGCGAGGCGAGGTTCAGGCCGCATAGTGCCAGGCCTGCCAGCACCGTGCTCGCCAGCGCGGCCCGCGCCGGGCGCCACGAGGAGGCGCTGCCAGCGAGGACGGCCACCGCGGGCAGGGCCGGGAGGACGTAGTGCCAGGTGAAACCCGCGCGCGCATGGAGCGTGGCCGCGGCGAAGGCGGCTGCCGGGGCGAGGAAGCCGACGGCCGCGAGCAGCAGGGCGTGATCTGCAAGGCGTGCTCGCGCGCCAGCACGGGCCAGCTGAATCAGGAACGACGCGCCCGCACACACGATCGCCAGCATGGCCGTGGTGGCGAAGACGATCCGCCCGAGGTCGCCGCCGAGCCGGACGTTCAGGACGAACAGGTGCAGGAAGGCCTCGCCCAGGGCGAGGAGCCCCAGGTCCTTCCCCCCGGGCGGCAACCCGTGCTCCAGCTGGGGGAGGAGTCCTAGAAACACCCAGGGCAGGCTCGCGAGGGCAGCGATGCCCAGGGGGACGAGGATCCTGCGGGCCGTGGCCATCGGACGACCGCCGCGCGCCGCAACGCCGAGGCTCGCGAAGGTGAGCGCCCCGAGGAACCACACGGCGTGGTAGTGGAGGTGGACCGCGCACCAGGCGCTGGCCCCGAGCAGCAGTCCTCCTCGCTCGTCGCGCAGGCAGCGGGCTGCGCCGAGGGTGGCCGCCGTGATGGCGAGGCTGAACGGGGCGTACATCCGGACCTGGCTGGCGAAGTCCAGGTGCAGGCTGCTGGCCACGACCAGGGCCACGGCGAAGCGCTGCGCGGAGCGGCCGAACGGGCGCGCGAGCGCGGCGACGAGGAGCAGCTCCACGGCGCCGGCGAGGAGGGCCGGGACGCGCAGGGCGAGGTCGGAGGTGCCGAGCCCGAGCCCCGCGAGGCGGACGAGCAGGAACGACAGGGGCGGGTGGTTGTCCTGGACGAGCCCCTCCAGCAGGAGCCCCAGGGTCGCGCGCTGGGCGTGGTAGTCCGTGTGGAACTCGTCGAGCACCCAGCCCTTGCGCGCGGCGAAGGCCACGCGCAGGCCGATCCCGAGCGCGATCCACGCCAGCAGAACGGGGTCGCCGAGGACCCCCGCGCGCTGCTCGCTCGCTCCCTGCTGACGGCTCTCCACGCTCCTGCCATCGGTCCGGGGCGTGCCCTGCCTGGCTTTCAAGGCTCCTTTTCCATGCGCGCCCGCCCTAGCCTGCGCCCTCGAGGCCGCCCGTGATCCGCAACTACTCCCGAGACCTCGCCGCGGCGGGACCGAGCGCACGGGCGTACCTGTGGGGCTCAGCGCTCATGGGCATCGGCGGGGCGGCGGTCTTCACCTTCTTCGCGCGCTGGCTCGACGCCATGGGCTGGACGAAGGCCGAGGTGGGCCAGGTCCTCTCGGCCCAGTCCTGGGGCAAGGCCCTGGTCGCGCTCCCGGCCGCGATCCTCGTGGCAAGGCGTCCGGTGCGCTCGCTCTTCGTGGGGGCCGCCGCGATCCAGGGCCTCGTCTGGCTCGCGATGCCGTGGCTGGCGGAGGCCGGCGAGGCGGCGCTGCCCCTGCTGTCGGTGGCGTCGCTGGTGGCCGGGATCGCGGGGACCGTGCACTACATCGCCATCGCGCCGTTCCTGTTCCGGACCGCGCCCGCGCAGGCGCGTGCGGGCCTGTTCGGACTGGCGGAGGCGACGCAGACCCTCTCGGCGGTCGTCGCGGCCTCGGTGGTCGGCCTGCTCGTCGACGCCCTGGTGAGCGCGGGCACGGCGGCCACGCCGGCCCTCGGGATGGACGCCGCCGAGGCCGATGCGGGCCTTCCCGTCCTGACCCTCGCGGGCGTGGCCTCCTTCGGCGCCGCGTGGATGTTCGCGCGCATCCGTGGGGACGCGGGCTCGGGGCTCGCGCGGGACGTCCGCGTCCTCGCGGTCGCGCGCCAGCACGCGGGCGTCATCGCGCGCTTCGCGGCTCCGCAGCTGCTCATCAGCTGGGGCGCCGGCTTCTGCATCCCGTTCCTGCCGCTCTACTTCAAGGACCGGTTCGGGTTCGAGCCCGCGGCGTGGGGAGGGCTGTTCGCCTCGGGCCAGGTGCTCATGAGCGCGGGGCTCCTGCTCACGCCGGTGGCCGTGCGCCGGCTCGGGTTCGTGCGCAGCCAGGTCGCGATCGAGCTCACCTCCATCCCGTTCTTCCTGGTCCTCGCCTGGACCGACCAGCTGGAGCTGGCGATCGTGGCGTTCCTGCTGCGCGGGGCGCTGATGAACTCGACGCACCCGATCCTCAAGCACCTGATGATGCGCGCCACGCCGCCGGGCGTCCGCGAGGTGCAAGCCGGCGTCAACGCGACCCTGTGGGGGGTGGGCTGGGCGCTCGGACCCTTCCTCGGGGGCGTCGTCCTCGAGCGGTCGGGCGGGGACTACTCCATCCTCATGAAGACCACCGCGGCCCTCTACGTGGCCGC
>WTJQ01000485.1:0-10252 GCA_011524785.1 Planctomycetota bacterium
GCCCAGCCCCGTGACCCCCTGTTCCAGCGCAGCTGGTGGGCCCAGCGCCTCCAGGGCCCCCAGGGACCCGCGGATGCCCTGGAGCTGGTTCCGAGGCCGGATCTCTCGACCCCGGGCCGCCTGGTGGAGGAGCTGCGCCTGCGCACCCACGACGGGGAGCCCCTCTTCGCCCTCCTCGCACGCCCGCGGGGGGTCCACGAGCCGGTCCCGACCCGCATCCGCTGCTGCGGGCCCGCCGACCCGCCCGAGCTGGACGCCGCGGCCGCCCGCGAAGGGGTGGCCGAGATCGTGGTCCAGGAGGTGGCCGGCCGTCGACTGGAGGACCGGGTCCTCGACATGGTCTCCACCTTCCGCGTGGCGCGCAGCGCTCCCGGCCTCGACTCTCGACGCGTGGCCGCCCCCCAACCCGGCCCCGGCCAGGACCTCCCCGACGAGCTCCGCATCGCGCAGCAGCTGTCGGACTGGAACTTCTGCTGAGCGCCTGGGAAGCTCGCTCGCGTGGAGCAGCACCAGGAAGAGCTGAGGATCGCGACCCGTGGGCACGAGCCCATGGAGATCACGGGGCTGGTCCGTGAGGTGGTCGCCCGGTCCGGGATCACCCTCGGGCTCGTGACGGTGTTCATCCAGCACACCAGCGCCTCGCTGGTCATCCAGGAGAACGCCGACCCGGCCGTGCTCGAGGACCTCATCGCGTGGTTCGGCCGCGTCGCCCCCGAGGGCAGCCGCCACTACACGCACACTGCCGAGGGGCCGGACGACATGCCCTCCCACCTGCGCTCGGCGATCACCCGCACCAGCGAGACGATCCCTGTCCAGGACGGCGACCTCATGCTCGGCACCTGGCAGGGGCTGCACCTGCTCGAGCACCGCGAGCTGAACCACACCCGGGTCGTGGTCGTGCACGTGATCGGCGAGCGGGAGGACTGAGCGCCCCGCTCACTGCCCGGCGTTCAGTAGCCCGAGACGCCGCTTCCACCGCGGACGATCGCGACGGAGGCCGAGGCGCCGATGCGCGTGGCGCCGGCCGCGATCATCGCCTCGGCGGTCTCGCGATCGCGGACCCCGCCCGAGGCCTTCACCCCCATGACGGCGCCGACCGTCTGGCGCATGAGGGCCACGTCCTCGACGGTCGCCCCGCCGGAGGAGAAGCCGGTCGAGGTCTTCACGAAGTCCGCGCCAGCCTCGCGACAGAGCCGGGAGGCGCGCACGATCTCATCGGGCGTGAGGAGGCAGGTCTCGAGGATCACCTTCAGGCGCGCGCCCAGGCGATGGCAGGTCTCGGCCACGCCGCGCACGTCGCGGCGGACGAACGCGTCGTCCCCCGACTTCAGGGCGCCAACGGCCAGCACCATGTCGACCTCGCAGGCGCCGTCCTCGATCGCGCGCCGCGCCTCGTAGGCCTTGGTCTCCGAGGAGCAGGCACCGAGCGGGAAGCCAACCACGGTGCAGACGAGCACGCCCGAGCCCGAGAGGATCTCGGCGCACCTGCGCACCCAGGAGCTGTTCACGCAGACCGAGGCGAAGCGGTTCTCGAGGGCCTCCGCGCAGATCTGGTCGATGTCCGCCGCGGTCGCATCGGGCTTCAGCAGCGTGTGGTCGATGTGGCTGGCGAGGTCACCGATGCGCGCGGGGTCGGACCCGCACATGCCCAGCCGGCAGGCCCCCGCCTGGACCGCCGCCTGGAGGTCCTCCGGGCAGACCCGCAGGGCCAGGTCGACGCAGCGACCGCCGTCCAGGTCGTCCAGGGAGGTCACCCCGGCCGCGACGAGGCGACGCCCCACCTCCACGAGGAGCTCCTCGAGCCTCCGTGCGTCGGTCATGCGCTCCCTCCGGGGCCCCGAGCCCCATGGCGAGCCTCGATCCCGTCGAGCAGCCCGGCCCGGCGCGCGTGGCGACCGCCGCCTGGCGAGGTCGCCAGGAAGGCCGCCAGGATCCCGTGGGCCTCCAGGGGGGTCAGGTGGCGCGACCCGAGGACCAGGACGTTGGCGTGGTTGTGCTCGCGGGCGTTGCGCGCCACGGCCTCGTTCCAGCAGTTCGCCGCACGCACCCCGGGGACCTTGTTGGCCGCCATGGCGGAGCCGATCCCCACGGTGTCGATGACCACGCCCAGGTCCGCGCGGCCCTCGGCGACCGCGAGGGCGACCTCGTGGGCACGCTCCGGCCAGTCGCAGGGGCGCTCGTCCTGGGGCCCGAGGTCGTGGCCGACGTGGCCGAGCTCGCGGAGGGACTCCAGGAGGGGACCCTTGAGACCGAATCCGCCGTGGTCGCTGGCCACCGCAACGCGGGCCGTACCCAGCACGGGCCGCAGGCCCCCCTCGGCGCCCGGCACGCTCTCGACGAGGCGGATGCCGCGACGGTGCGCCTCGTCCTGCGCGGCATCCGTGATCCGCGCCCGAGGTGCGACTGCGAACGAGCCTCCGTCGGGCACGTCGCGCAGGCAGGACTCGGTCACGAGCGGTGGCTCGATGCGCGGACGGGTCCGAGTCGTTTCCGTGGAGGGGCGCGCGGCCTCGAGCACGGAGACGTGACCGGGAGGCGCGGCCTCGCGACCCTGGTCCATGGCGACCGTCCGCGCGGCCCTTGCCGCGGCGGCACGCAGAGCGCTGGGGTCGAGCGAGGACGTCATGGTCGGCAGCGGAGGGCGCGGGCGCGGCGCGGGATCATCCGCGAGGCGGAGTGTAGCCGCTGCGCGACGCCCCGACCGGCGGCCTGGACCTCCATACCTGCGCACGGTGCTCCGCAACGGTCGCGGACGACGCGCGATCCTGCTCCCTGGGTCTTGAAGCCGGCGCTCGCAGTGGATGCACTGAGGGCAGGTCCCCTTGGGGGTCCCGTGCCCGGAGCCGCACCCCCGGGGAGGGACCATGGGCGAGGGGTCCTCCCGCACCCGACATGCGCACCCTCCTGAGCCAATTCTGCGAGTCCTTCGAGGAGGTCGTCCGACCGCTCCTCGACCCTCTGCAACAGAGCGCCGAGGCGCTCCTCCAGGCCGACACCCAGCTCCCGGGGAGGGAGGTCCGGGCGGACCTCCTCGACCTGCGGCACCAGTTCGAGGCCCTGGTCCACAAGGTGAGCGAGCAGCAGGCCTACGTGCTCCTGTTCGGCCCCCTCAAGAGCGGCAAGTCGACCCTCATGAACGCCATCGCCCACGAGTACGTGAGCGAGGTCTCCAGCCTGCCGGCCTACCCGTGCATGGTCTTCGTCTCGCACGGCGCCACGCGCTGCTTCGACGTGACGCGCTACTCGGGCCGGAGCGAGCGCTTCACCGACCCGACCGCCCTCCACCTCTTCATCAACCGCGCGCACGGCGAGCTGGCGGACCGGATCCGCGCCGCCGAGGAGAGCGGGGAGGTCTTCGATCCCGCACTCCACTACCCCGAGGCGATCCGCCGCGTGGACGTGCGCCTGCCGGCGGCCGAGCTGGCGGAGTCGGGAGCGGTCCTCGTCGACACGCCGGGCCTCTACGCGCGCATGCGCTTCGGCTACGGCCAGATGACGCGCGACTTCCGCGACGCCGCCAGCTGCGCCATCTTCGTCGTCAAGTCGGACAACCTCTTCCTCGAGCAGGTGTTCGAGGAGTTCGAGGACCTGCTCGACCTGTTCAGCCGCATCTTCCTCGTCGTCAACCTCGACTCGACCAAGCGCGACCTGGCTCCCGACGGGCGCCTCGTGCCCAGCCTCGAGCAGGAGGACCCGCTGCGCATCATCGACGCCTTCGAGAACCTGGCGATGGGCGCCCCGCTCAAGCGCGCTGCCGAGGAGGGGCGACTGCAGCTCTACCCCGTCGACCTGCTGCGCGCGGCCAGCGCACGCCTCGCCGGCGACTCCGAGCCGGCTGCCCGCCAGGGCTTGGTCGACTTCGAGGCCTTCCAGCAGGACCTCACCGACTACCTCAACTCCACCGAGTACCTCGTCGCATTCCTCGGGGACAGCCTGCGGCGCGCGAAGTGCCTGCTCGGCGAGGCCGAGGAGCTCGCGCAGCACGACCAGGTGGCGGAGATCGAGGAGACCACCGCTCGGCTCGAGGAGGTTCGCGCGGAGGCGGGTCGGCGCCTGACGGCCGCGCAGCGGCTCCAGGGCGTGGACTGGTCCCAGCCCTTCGGTGACCTCGCGGCGCGCGTCCTCCCGCTCCTCGAGGAGCGCGGCCGCGCGAGCGCGAGCCGGATCGACCCGCGCATCCAGCAGCTGATCGACGGGTGGTTCCGGTCGACGACGAGCCTCGAGGCCCTGATCCAGGACGAGCTGATCCCGGCCTTCGACGGCTTCCAGCGAGAGCTGGCGGAGGAGGTGACCCAGCTGCTGCGGCGCGAGGTCCAGGAGGGCAGCGCAGGCATCCTGCTCGACACCGACGTCGCCGCCGACCTGCACGCTGCCGGGCTCGACGCCAACGCGATCGGGCGTGAGGTGCTCGAGGCCATGCCCGCGCCGGTCACCGCCCGCCCGGGTGAGTACCCCTTCCTCGGGAGCCAGCTCCCCGTGCGGCGCAGCCTCACCGACTGGCTCTTCCTGCGCAACGGAGACCGGATGCGCAGGCATCTCTTCGGCCAGCCGGGCGCTCCGTCGTTCCGGATCGCTCCCGAGGTCAAGCAGCGCCGGCTGGGCGCCGAGGCGCGGGCCACGATGGTCCGGCTCGCCGCGGAGTACCGCGCGCGCTTCGTGCGCGACTGCATGGCGCGCTTCCAGCGCAGCATCGTCGAGGCCTATGGCGCGCGTGCCCAGGAGGCCCTCCAGGACGCCCTCAAGCAGCGCGAGGCCGTCCTCGCCCGCGAGCTCGAGGAGGCCCGCGGCAAGGTGACGGCGTGCCGCGACGTCCTCCTGCACATCGGCGCGGTCGCCGAGCGCGCGCGCCAGGCGAGCGGCGCGATCGAGGGCCTGAGCCAGGAGTACGGAGCGACCGAGCCCGAGAAGCTGATCCAGCCGGTGCCGGCGCCCGAGGGCGTGGTTCCAACCATCCCGGCGGCGGGCCCCCTGGGGAGCGAGCCCCTCCCTGAGTCCGTTCCCGAGCCGGGCGAGGCTCCCGTGCAGACGGAGGCCGCTCCCGAGCTGGAGGGCCAGCCGACCGCCGAGTGAGGGCGCGGACGAGCACTCGAACGGGGGCCGCTCGGGACGCTGTTCCGGGCGGCCCCCGGCCGTTCCGAACAGGGGTCGAGTGGCCCGCGAGGATCATGGCAGCAGCTCGATCGCTCGAGGCCACGAACTTGGCGCGAGGGTCTTGGCGCGAGGGTTTCTGCGCGACGACCTCGGATCAGCGCGAGCGCTCGAGGACGCGCCCGCGGCGCAGGGTGGCCGCACGGTCCGACCAGGCCGCCCGGCAGCGCTCATAGGTCCCACGCTCGACGGCCCATGCAGGGCTCGTGGCCTCGAGCTGCGAGGGGAGGCGCTCGAGGTGGGCGTCGAGCAGCTCACGGAGGAAGCCGAAGGCCAGGCGAGGCGTCCCCAGGACGTCCAGGGTGTCGCGCAGCTCCGTGGGATGGATCGTGGCGCCGACGAGGTCCACGGCGCGTGGGGCGGGACCTCGAGCCGCCGCCGCCAGGCGTCGGTCCACGAGGTCGAGGAGCTGCTGGCCGCTCCAGCGCAGCTCCTCCACCTGACCGCGCTTCTCGAAGTCGCTGTGGAGGAGGCGCGAGACCTGGCGCGGCCGGGCCATGGGGCGCAGCTCCACGGGGAGGAAGGCCTGCACCCCCACGCCGTCCTGCTCGCTGGCGCGCCCCGTGACGAGGGGCTGGAGGAGGGCGCGCATGCGGCGAGGATCGCCGTCCAGGGCGCGGCTCTCGTCGACCCGGTCGACCAGGAGCTGCAGCCCCGACCAGCCCATGGCGCGCAGGGAGCCGACCAGCTCGCGCAGCCATCCGAGCCGGAGGGCGACCGGATCGCCTCCGCGACCGAGGCTCCCGGGCAGCAGCGCCGCGAAGGCCCGCGCGACCAGCCGCTGGTCGGCCGCCACGACGCCGACCTCGGTCGCCGTCCGCCGCGCCCGGCCGCGGACGAGGCGGCGGAGAGCGAGGGGCAGGAGCGCCGTGCTCCCGAGGGTCGCGCCCCCGGCGGCCGCCAGGACCCAGGGCTCCAGGCCGACGCCCGGCAGCAAGCCCTGGAGGATGGCCAGCGGACTCAGGGCGGTGAGAGCGCCGAGCGAGCCGGCCACCACGCGCAGCGCCTTCGCGCGCCGGCCAGCGAGCAGGCGGCCGAGGTGGCGGGCGCGCTGCCCGTCGTGGTCCGGCGTCATCACCGCGAGCAGCGCGAGGAGGCGCGCCCGCTGGCGACGGCCGAGGGCGCGCAGCCGCCGCGGATCCCGCGCGAGCTCGGGCGTCAGGACCCAGGCGGCGGAGGACAGCAGGAGGTCGAGTGCGTCGGTCTCGGTCGGCAGGTGGTCCGGACCGCGGCGACGCCCCAGCTCCTCCAGCCATGGATCGAGCTCGGTCAGCTCCACCACCAGAGGCCCGAAGGGTCCACGCTTGGCCTCGCCGATCCGCCGCCGCAGCGCGGACTTGCCACTCCCTCGCAGACCGAAGACGAGGGCACTGGGGCCGGCCTCGGGCCCGCGGTGCAGCCGCTCGAAGGCTCCGTGCACGGCCCACCGGTCCACGCGATCCAGCAGGGGATCGCGGTCGGCGTCGTCGTGCAGGAAGGGCGCCTCTTGGAGGCCCCAGCGCCGGCGCCAGGTCTCGGGGAACATGCGAGGTCGAGGGGGAGGGGAGCGCGCAGCGCGGACCTCGTCCGCGCGCGGGGGACCTGCAGGTGTACGGAGTGCCCCTGGCCGCTTCAAGCGACCCGGAGGCTCAGGGGTCGGCGGGGAGCAGCCCGACGAAGGCCTCGACCAGCGCCGCGAAGTCGGCCGACGCACGCAGCCCGGCCTCGACGACCTCCTCGTGGTTGAGGGGGCCGGTCGCGATTCCGGCGGCCGGGTTCGTGATGCACGAGACGGCGGCGACCTCCATCCCGGAGCCCCGCGCGGCAAGGGCCTCGTGAACCGTGCTCATCCCGACGGCGCTCGCCCCCAGCCTGCCCAGCCAGCGGATCTCGGCGGCCGTCTCGTAGCCCGGGCCCACGAGCCCGGCGTAGGCCCCCGCGTGGAGGAGGACGCCTGCACGGGTCGCGGCCTCCTCCAGGAGACCGCCCAGCGTGAGGTCGTACGGGGAGCCGGACACCTCCGCGACCGGCGTCCTCGCGGTGAGGTCCAGGTGATCCGTGACGCGCATCAGCGCAGGGAGGGACCACTCGCGCTCGAGCCCCCCGGCCGCGTTGGTCAGCAGGACGCGCGGCACGCCGAGCGCGGCCGCCGCGCGCACGACGCGCGTCACGACCTCTGGGGAGTGTCCCTCGTAGAGGTGGACGCGCCCCTGTTGGCAGAGGACCTCACGCCCCCCGACCCTGCCACGCAGGAAGCGCCCGGCGTGACCGGGAACGGAGGAGGCCGGCACGCTGGGCAGCGCGTCGAAGGAGACCGATCGCGCGTCCTCGAGGCGCTCCCCGAAGGAGCCGAGCCCCGAGCCGAGCACGAGCAGGATCTCCGCCCCGCCGAGGCCAGCCGCCTCGAGCTCGCTGGCCAGGCCCTCGTGCAGCGCGCTCACAGGAACATGCCCGCGACGGTCGCGGTCATCCAGGAGGCGAAGGCGCCGCCCAGCATCGCGCGGACGGCGAAGCCGGCGATCGTGGAGCGACGCTCGGGCGCGAGGGGCGTGATGCCCCCGATCTGGATCCCGACGGAGGCGAAGTTGGCGAAGCCGCACAGCGCGTAGCTGGCCATGATCGCCGTGCGCTCACTGTCGAAGGCCCCCTCGCCGGTCGCGCCGTTGATGCTGAGCAGCCCCTCGAAGGCGATGAACTCGTTGACGGCCACCTTGGTCCCGAGCAGCGAGCCCATGAGCTGGCAGTCGTGCCAGCCCTCGACCCCCATCAGCCACGCCACCGGCGCGAACAGGTAGCTCAGGATCGTGTTGAGCGTGAGGCCGTCCCGCAGGGCGCCGAGGAACCAGTCCGCCATCGCCACGAGCCCCATGAAGGCGATCAGCATCGCGACGACGTTGAGCCAGAGCTTGACGCCGTCGCTGGTGCCGTTCGCCGCGGCCTCGACCACGTTGCTGGCGGTGCGCTCGACGCGCAGCTCGACGTTGCTGCCGGTGGCGGGGACCTCGGTCTCGGGGACCATGATCTTGGCGATCAGGAACGCGGCCGGAGCGCTCATCACCGAGGCCGTGATCAGGTGGGGGCCGTACTGCTCGCCGAGCAGTCCGAGGTAGACCGCGAGCACGGAGCCAGCGATCGTCGCGAACCCGCCGGTCATCATCGCGTTGAGCTCCGAGCGGGTCATGCCCGGGATGTACGGCTTGACCACCAGCGGCGCCTCCGTCTGACCCACGAAGACGTTGGCCGCCATGGACATGGACTCGGCACCGCTCACGCCCAGGAGCTTGGTCATCACCTGGGCCAGCAGGTAGATGAGCAGCTGCATCACGCCGAGGTGGTACAGGATCGCCATCAGCGCACTGAAGAAGATGATCACCGGCAGGCCGCTGGCAGCGAAGGCGAAGGGGAACCCCCAGCCGCCCTCGGCGAAGTTGCCCTCGGAGAGGTTGCCGAAGACCATCGCGACGCCGGGCTGCGCCATCTGGATCAGCCGCTGGACGAACTGGGCGATGGCCTCGAAGAAGGCCACCCCGACGCTCGTCTTGATGCAGAACAGCGCCAGCACGAGCTGGAGCGCGAGGCCGCCCACGACGACACGCACGGGGAACCGGCGCTTGTGGTCGGAGAGGAGCCAGGCCGCAGCCAGGAAGAAGGAGATGCCCAGGAGGGCGCGTGCGACCGCCATGGGCGCAGCCTAGGGAGCGGGGCGCACGCCGTCGAGCGCGGCGCTAGTCGCGCAGCCCGAGGAGCGCCTGGGCGTAGGCCCCGAGGGGCTCGTCCCCCGCCCGCTCGATCACCGCACCGAAGCCTCCGTCGACCGGGGTGGGTCCGCCGATCATGGGCCAGCCCAGCGGCCGGCGCGGCTCGAGCGCGACCCAGTCGGCCGCGATCCGCAGGCGCGCGGCGGCGCCCTCTCGCTGGCGCTGCGCCGCCGACCACCCCAGCAGGGCCCGCGTGGCCGGGCCGCCGGGGAAGCCGCGCACGAGCGATTCCCGCAATCGGAGCGCGCGGGCGAGCTCGTGCAGCCGCGGCTCATCGGGCAGGGCTTCGACGCGCTCGAGCAGCGCGCGCTCGTGGGCGTCGATCAGCTCGGCCAGCTGCTCCCCGGAGGTCACGGTCGGATCCGCGCTCACTCCCAGCCCCTCCGCGAGGCGGCGTGCATCGGCCCACTGTCCGTCGTGATACCGCGCCCATGCCTCCCCGAGCAGGGGAGCGGGCGGGCGCTGGACGCGCGGCGCGGGGGGCCAGCGGAGCGCGATGAGGACCTTGAGGACGGCCTCCTCACGATCGAGACCGCTCCAGACCACGAGCCCGGTGCGCGAGACCAGGGTGAGGCGTCCGGACTCGGTCGCGTCGGCCCAGGGATGCCCCTCGGGCGCCACGGCCAGCGGATGCCGGTAGCGGTCCCGCGCCGCCACGGCGCCAACGTCGGTCCCGTCCGATGCGAGTCCCACGACCCGCAGGCCGCGGTCGAGCTCGCACCATCCGGCGGCCAGCGCCAGGTCGGCGTGCAGCGCCGGCTCGCTTCCGTCCCCGAGGCCGTGCACGAGGGTCACGTGCCCGCTCGCGGCGTCGAGGTCCTCCTCCCAGCGAGCCGCGGGCAACCAGCCCATCGCCGCGAGCTGGCCCTCGAGCTCGGTGGCCTCGCGCGGAGCGAACCTCACGCCTGCGAAGGCCGGAGCGGGCAGCCCGAGGGCGAGCACGTCCTGGACGGGCCGGGGGCCGGCAAGGAGAGGAGCCGCTGTCAGCAGAGCCGCGGCGAGCCAGGGCACGGAGCGCGGGCTCAAGGCTCCACCTCGCCGAGGACGAGCGGGAGGGCCTCCTGCCCGGCGTCGAAGGTCAGGGCCTGGGCGAGGTGGGCCTTCGCCTCCTCGAGGCCGCGGCCGTCCCGGTGGTGCAGGCGCGCGACGACCTGGCCGGCATCGACCCGGTCCCCGATCGAGACCAGCCACTCCACCCCGACCGCGGGATCGGGCGGCGTGCCCGCGCCGTCGCGCAGGCCGCCGAGGGCCGCGCTGGCGTGGGAGAGCAGGCGGCAGTCCGCGACCCCCGCCAGCCCCGAGCCAGGGGCGTGCCACTCCTCGACCGTCGCGTCGTCGGGGAGCGAGCTCAGGTCCCCTCCCTGGGC
>WTJQ01000485.1:10352-12308 GCA_011524785.1 Planctomycetota bacterium
CCGAGCTGGCGGCCGAGGGAGACGAGGCGCTGGGCCAGGGCCAGCGAGCGCTCCTCCTCCTGGAACGACGAGCCGCTGCCCGCCTTGACGTCGAGCACGAGCGCCGCGAGCCCCTCGGCCTGCTTCTTGGACAGGATCGAGGAGGCGATGAGGGGCACGGACTCGACGGTCGCCGTGGCGTTGCGCAGCCCGTAGAAGAGCCGGTCGCCCGGGACGAGGGTCGGGCCCTGGGCGATGATGAAGAACCCGGCGACATCGAGCAGCGCGTCCAGGTCCTCGACGGCGTGCTCGACGCGGTAGCCCGGGATCGACTCGAGCTTGCAGAGCGTGCCGCCGGTGTGGCCGAGGGCGCGGCCGCTGATCATGGGGACACGCGCTCCGCAGGCCGCGAGGGCCGGCGCCAGCGGCAGCGAGAGCTTGTCCCCGACGCCGCCGGTCGAGTGCTTGTCCACGAGGGGAGGACCCTCGGAGAAGCGGAGGCGCTCGCCGCTGTCGATCATCGCCTCGGTCCAGACGGCGAGCTCCTCGTCATCGAGGCCCTGGAACAGCACCGCCATCAACATGGCCGCGGCAGGGCCCTCGCTGATGGAGCCGTCCGTGCAGCCCTGCACGAAGGCGCGCACCTGGTCGGGCGTCAGGCGCCCACCATCCCGCTTGACGCGGATCAGATCGGCCGCGGCGCTCACGGGACGAGCTCCCCCAGGAACGAGGTCCCGGCCGTCGGTGCGAGGCCGAGGGCCTCCTCCACGGTGGCGCCGAGATCGGCGAAGGTGCTGCGGGTCCCCAGGTCCGTGCCAGGGCGCACCCCGGGCCCGGCTGCGAGGATCGGCACGTACTCGCGGGTGTGGTCGGTGGTGGCCGTGAAGGTCGGGTCGTTGCCGTGGTCCGCGGTCAGGAGAACGAGATCGTCCGGCCGCAGGCGCTCCAGCAGGCTGCCGAGCTCCGCGTCGAACGCCTCCAGGGCACCGCGATAGCCGACCGGATCGCGGCGATGGCCGAACAGCGAGTCGAAGTCGACCAGGTTCACGAAGACGAGGCCGGCGTCGAGGGTGTCCGCCAGCTCGAGCGTCACGCGCATGCCGTCGGCGTTCCCCTCCGTGTGGATGGCACGCGTCAGCCCGCGGCCACAGAAGAGGTCCTCGATCTTGCCCACCCCCACGACCTCACGGCCGGCCGCGACGAGGCGGTCGAGGGTGGTCTCGGAGGGCGGCGGCACGGACCAGTCCTTGCGGTCGTAGGTCCGACGGAAGGCGCCGGCCTCCCCCTCGAACGGACGCGCGATCACGCGCCCGACCTTGACCTCGTCGAGGATGCCGCGCGCCACCTCGCAGACCTCGTGCAGCCGCTCCAGCCCGAACCAGTCCACGTGCGCAGCGACCTGGAAGACGCTGTCCGCGCTGGTGTAGACGATGGGCTTGCCGGTGGCGCGGTGCTCCTCGGCGTACTGCTCGATCACGACCGTCCCGGAGGCCGTGTGGTTGGCGAGCCACCCAGGGACGCCGGCCGCGACCGCGATGCGCTCCAGGAGCTCGGCGTCGAAGCCCTGGGGGAACGTGGGGAAGGCCCAGTCGAGCGGGCAGCCCATCATCTCCCAGTGACCCGTCGGGGTGTCCTTGCCCGCGCTCACCTCCGCCATGCGCCCGAAGCAGCCGCGCGTCGCGCTCGCTCCGGGTAGGGCCGTCACGCCGGCGATGTTGCCGAGGCCCAGCGAGAGCAGGTGCGGCGCGTCGAGGCCGCCAGCCGCCTGGACGAGGTGATCGAGGGTGTGAGCACCGCCGTCGCCGAAGCGGTCCGCGTCGGGCAGGGCCCCGACCCCGAGCGAGTCGAGGACGAGCAGGAAGATCCGCCGGCCGCTGCCGCTCAAGCGGTCACTCCCCTCCGCCGACGCCGACCTGGATCAGGCGCTCGATCTCGGTCTCGAGCTCGTCGACCCACTCCTCGCCGAAGTCGCGCTCG
>WTJQ01000156.1 GCA_011524785.1 Planctomycetota bacterium
CCTGGGCGTCGTCCCCGGACCCCGTCCGCAGGGAGCCGCAGCCGTCGACCACGAGCAGCGCGCCGGCGTGGCCGTCGAGGTCGCGACCCTGCGCCTCGTGGATGCGGAGCAGCTCGGTCTCGAATGCGCTGCCCGAGGTCAGCTGCGCGCTGCGGTTCGCTCCGTGCTCGTCCCAGGCGGGCGGGCCGGGCTCCGGAGGATGGCTGTCGAACGAGATGGCCTGCAGCGCGTCGTCCAGGTTGGTCGGGCGGCGGATACCCGAGTGGTCGGCGCGATCCCAGTCGTAGATCCGGAAGGTGGTGTCGGAGTTCTGCTGGACCTCGGCGACGAGGAGCCCGCCACCGATCGCATGCACGGTTCCGGCCGGCACCTGGACGAAGTCGCCCGCGTGCACGGGGTGGGACTGCAGGAGGTCCACGAGCTCGGGGCTCGAGCCGGCCTCGGCGAAGGCGCGGGCGTCCACGCCCTCCGCCAGCCCGAGGTACACCTCACTGCCCTCCTCCGCCTCGAGGACGAGCCAGCTCTCGTCCTTGCCCGCGTGCTCGCCCCCCATCCGGCGGGCGGTGGCCTCGTCGGGGTGGACCTGCACGGAGAGGTGCCGCCGCGTGTCGATGAGCTTGATCAGGAGCGGGAAGGAGCCGTCCGGATCGGGCGTCGTGGCTCCGAGGAGCGCCTCCTGTTCGGAGAGCATCAGGCCCCGGAGCGTGCGCCCCGCCAGGGGGCCCTCGGCCACGACGGACGAGGCGCGCTCCCGGTCCACCAGGCACCAGGCCTCGCCGACGGCCTCCTGGACGCCGGCAGCGGCCTCCGGATAGAGGCCGCGCAGGCGCTCGCCGCCCCAGACCTTCTCCCGCAGGACGGGCTCGAGGCGCAGCGGCTGGCGGAGGCTCATGGGACGCGGGGACCTGCCCGTCGCGTTGACGACGGTGCGGGCAAGCGAGACAGGGTAGCGCGCGGGGCCCGGGAGGGGGCGGCCGCCACGCCTCAGGACCCCGTGGTCCCGTCCAGCAGGCGCTGCGCCTCGGCCCGGGCCGTGGCGGCCTCCGCGCCCCCGGCGATCATGTCGGCGACCTCGGACACGCGGGCCTCACCCGCCAGGGCCGTGGCGCGCGTCCGCGTCCGCCCGTCCTCGACCTCCTTCGCCACCCGCAGGTGCCGCGTCGCGGCCGCCGCGATCGAGGGGAGGTGGGTGACCACCAGGACCTGGTGGTGAGCGCCGAGGGCTCCCAGGTGCGCGGCGACCCTGGGGCCGAGCCGCCCCCCCACGCCCGCGTCGACCTCGTCGAAGACCAGGGTCGGCGTGGACTGGCGCACGGCGAGCGCGCCTCGCAGGGCCAGCAGGATGCGCGCCGCCTCGCCGCCCGAGGCGACGCGGCGGAGCGGGCCCATGCGCTCGCCGGGGTTGGCCGCGAGGAGGAACTCCACGCCCTCGCTCCCGGAGACCCCGAGGCGTCGCGGGTCCGCCACCCCGTCGGCGGGATGGGGCGTGAGCTGCGCCTCGAAGCGCGCTCTCTCCAACCCCAGCTCCGCGAGGCCGGCCGTCACGGCCTCGGCGAGGCGCGCGAGGTGACGCGAGCGCTGGCGGGAGAGCTTCTCGGCTGCCTGGGTCGCGGCCGTCCGGGCCCGCTGCTCCTGCTCCTCGAGTGCCCCGCTGTCGGCGCGCTCCTCCTGGAGCCGGGCGCGCTCGTCCTGCAGGGCATCGCGGCGCCCGGCCAGGCCAGCGGGATCCACGCCGTGCTTGCGAGCGAGGCGCTCGAGCAGGGACAGCTGCTCCTCGAGGTCCTCGAGGCGCGTGGGGTCGGGCTCGGCGGCGTCGAGGGTCGTGCGCAGGAGAGCCGCGGCCGCCTCCAGCTGCGCCGCCGCCTCGCGCACGCAGGCCCCGGCCTCCTCGAGGGCGGGGATGCGCGTGGCCCAGGCCTCCAGCTCGCGCTCGGCGCGTTGCACCAGCTCGAGAGCGGCCCCGTCCTGCTCGGCGAGTCCCTCCACGAGGCCGCCGAGCGTGGTGGCCAGCTCCCCCGCGTTGCGCAGGAGCTCGCGCTCGCTGCGCAGGCCGTCAGGGTCGACCGCCTCCAGCTCCAGCGTCTCCAGCTCGCTGAGCTGGAACTCGATCAGGTCCAGGCGCTCGGCGCGCCGCTGCTCCTCGGCCTCGCGCCCCTCCAGCCGCTCGCGCAGCGCGAGCCAGGACGCGCGCCGCTCGCGGTAGCCAGCGAGGGCGTCCCCGAGGCCTGCGAAGGTGTCCAGCAGCTGGAGCTGCTCAGCGGGATCGAAGAGCCGCTGGTGCTCGTGCTGGCCGTGGATCTCGACCAGCTGCGTGGCGAGCTCGCGCAGGAGCTTGCCCGTCACCGGGCGGTGGTTCACGTGCGCACGACTGCGGCCATCGCGCGTGATGGTGCGCGTGAGGACCAGCTCCAGCTCGGGCGCGTCCGCGTCCTCCTGCTCCTCGCGCCACTCGGCCAGGGTGTCCGGCAGATGCTCCTCGAGCCAGGTCGCGACTCCCTGGCCCCAGGAGTCCACTGACAGGAGGAAGCGCCCCTCGACGCGCGCGCGAAGCGCGCCGGCGCGCACCACTTCGGCCCGCGCGCGGCGTCCGAGGAGCAGCTCGAGCGCATCGACGATGAGGCTCTTGCCAGCACCGGTCTCGCCGGTGATCGCGTTGAGGCCGGGACCGAGCACGAGCTCGGCCTGCTCGAAGAGGGCGAGGTCCTGGAGGCTGAGTTCGACGAGCATGGCGGGCCCTGGAGGGACGCTCGGCAGGAGCGTGAGTGGCGGTTGAGGCGGCAGCGGCGGGACGCGTCGTCGGAGCGGTGCTCCACTTCCGGTCCTCGCGACCGCCGGGGAGCGCCAGCATGCAGCCGGCCCGCCCCCCTCGCGAGGGGCGGGCCGGAACAAGGCATCCGGATCCGGGGCTCACAGGCCCAGGCACCGGGTGCTCCGGGCTCAGTTGGCGCCGGCGGCCTTGGCGGCGTAGGCCGCGGCGTCGTTCGGGAACTCGCCGACGCAGTTGCCACAGCAGACGG
>WTJQ01000423.1:0-4719 GCA_011524785.1 Planctomycetota bacterium
CCGCAAGACCGCTCCCCGCAAGGCCATCCGCTTCCGGCCCGCCCGTCCGACCTCGTCGTCCCCGGCTCGCGGGCTCGAGCTGCCCGGGACGGGTGCGCGCCTCCACGAGCACCGGCTGCGCAACGGCCTGCGCGTGCTGCTGCTCGAGCGCCACGCCGACCCCGTGGTCACCAGCCTGCTCTGGTACGACGCCGGAGCCCGCGACGAGGCGCCCCAGGAGGCCGGGGTCGCTCACTTCCTCGAGCACATGATGTTCAAGGGGACGCGCCGCCACGGGAAGGGGCAGGTCGATGCGATCACGACCCAGCTGGGTGGGAGCAACAACGCCTTCACCAGCTACGACCACACCGCCTACTGGTTCGAGCTCTCGAGCGATCGGTGGGAGACCGCGCTGGAGCTCGAGGCCGACCGCATGCGCAACCTGCGCCTCGACGCGTCCGAGTTCGACAGCGAGAAGGCCGTGGTCCTCGAGGAGCTGGCCATGGGGCGCGACAACCCCTGGCGACGCCTCGGCCACGAGGTCGGGGAGGCCCTCTACGGCCGACATCCCTACGGGCGCCCGATCATCGGCTACCGCGACTCCCTGGAGCCGATGGGCGTGGACCTGATGCGCTCCTGGTACGAGCGCACCTACCACCCTGGCCGCGCGACGCTCGTCCTGTGCGGCGGGCTCCAGCCGCGCAAGGCACTGGCCGCGGTGCGCGCGCACTTCGGGGACCTGCCCGCAGGACCGGAGCGGCGTCCGCTCGCCAGCGCTCCCCTTCGCGAGCCCGAGGGCGAGCGGCGCCTGACCCTGCGCTGGGACGATCCGGCCCAGCGGCTCACCATGGCCTGGCGGACCTCGCCGGTCGGGAGCGACGACGACTTCGACCTCGACCTGATCGAGGGACTGCTCACCGGCGGGCGCCTCTCGCGCCTGCACCGGCGCCTCGTGCTGGAGGAGGGCCTGGCGACCTTCGTGTCGGGGTCCTCGGACACGCGTGTGGAGGCCGGGGCCTTCTGGCTCTCGATCGAGACGACCCCGGGCGCCGACCCGGCGGCCGTCGAGCGCGTGGTCGACGAGGAGGTGCACCGGCTCGCCCACGAGCGGATCCCGGCCGCCGAGCTGAAGCGCGTCAAGGCCACCGTTCGCTCGGGCGATGCCTACGAGGCCGAGACCGTCACCGACCTGGCGGAGCTCGTGGGCTCCCTGGCCGTCGACGCCGACTGGCGGCTCCTGCTCGACCTGGAGGAGCGCCGCGCCGCGGTCACGGCCAAGCGTGTCCAAGCGACCCTGCGCCGGCTGTTCACGCCCGAGCGTCGCGTGGTGGCCTGGAGCCTCCCGGAGGCGTCCGCATGAGCCGCTCGAAGGCCCCCGGGGTCCTCGAGGTCCCCTGCGAGCGCTTCGAGCTCCCCGGCGGGCTCGTGCTCCTCGTCTCGCCGCGCCCGGGCGCGCCGATCACGGCGGCGCGGCTCCACCTGCGCGGTGGCTCGAGCGTGGATCCGATGGGGCAGGAGGGTCGTGCGTTCCTGGCGGGCCGGCTCGCCGACCAGGGAACGGCGAGCAGCACCGAGGCGGAGCTCTCCGCGCGGCTCGAGCCCTGTGGCGGCTCCCTCGCGGGCGACCAGAGCGGCCTCTCGGGGAGCGTCGCCGGGCCGCACTGGCGCGTGCTGCTCGAGACGCTCTTCGAGGTGGCCCGCACCGCGGCCTACCCGGAGGCCGAGGTCGAGCTGCAGAAGCGGCGCCTCCTCGCGCGCATGGCGGTCGAGGAGGAGAGTCCTCGCACCCAGGCCAGCCAGCGCTTCAAGCGCCTCGTCTACGGGAAGCACTGGCTCGGACGCCCGGCGCACGGCACGGTCGCCTCGGTCGCGTCGTTGACCCCCGAGGACCTGCGCAAGCACCACGCCGAGCACTGGGGACCCGACCGCGCCGTCCTCGGGATCTGCGGCGACCTGGATCCGGCCGCGGTCCGGAGGCTCGTGGCGCGGCTCACCAAGGGCTGGGGCGCGGTTGGCGCTCCGGAGCGCCGAAGGGTCGCCATCCCCAAGCGAGGCGTGCGGCTCGACGCCTTCCGGAAGTCGCGCGACCAGGTGCACGTGTTCCTCGGGCACCTGGGGGTGAAGCGCGCCGATCCGGACTGGCCCGCGCTCGTGGTGATGGACCACGTCCTGGGCAGTGGCCCCGGCTTCACGGCGCGCATCACCAAGCGCCTGCGCGACGAGCTGGGCCTCGCCTACACCGTTCACGCCGACATCCACGCGTCGGCCGGGCGTCAGCCCGGGACCTTCCGCGCGTACATCGGGACCAGCCCGGAGCACGTGGGGACCGCGGTCCAGGGCTTCCTCCACGAGATGCGCCGGATCCGCGACGAGCGGGTGAGCCGCAAGGAGCTCAGCCTCGCGCGGGACTACCTCGTGGGGTCCTTCCCCCTGGGCTTCGAGCGGGCCGCGCGGCGGGCCGGCTACCTCATCACCGCGGAGCTCCACGGCTACGCGCCCGACCACCTGCGGACGCTGCCGGAGCGCTATGCCTCCGTGACGGCCGCCGAGGTCCAGGCGGCCGCCCAGCGCCACCTGCACCCGGAGGCCTGCTGCCTCGCGGCGGCGGGGCCCGTGACCAGGGCGGCTCTGCGGGCCGCCATGGGGTCCTGAGGGGGTTCCGAGAGGCCTGGGCGGCCCCTCAGGCCTCCAGAGGGGCTTGGCCGCGACGTGACGGGGTCCATTGCCAGACGCTCCAGAGCGAGTGATTGCGGAGGCCCACTCTACTTGGCATCCTGTAGGAAGTCGTAAAGGCTAACCCCTCTCACCGGGCAGAGCGCCCGCATGGAAGCCATGAAGATCCCCGCCCTCCTCACCGCCGGCCTCGCCGGCACGGCCCTCGCGCAGTCTCCTCCCGCCCTCGACCTGGGCGGCCCTCGCACGCGCGCGGAGCGCCCGGTCGTTGCGGTCGAGGTCGGAACCAACGACTTCGACGTGTACGAGCTCAGCGCGGACCTGGCTGGGGCCACGCTGGTCGAGAGTGGCTTGCGGTTCGAGCGCCTGGTCCTCGGCGGCGCGCGCTACATGGACGCGCACCGGATGGATCGTCCGCGCCAGGAGCAGGTCCAGGGCCTCGACCCCTGGATCGGTCTGCCTGATGGCGGTCAGCTGCTGCGTGCGAGCCAGCGGAACAGCGTGGGGCTCCTGCACGTCCCCGCGACGGGGACCCCGCGCTGGGCGGCACGGCACGACGGCACCAATCACCCCGCCGACCTCCTCGAGACCGTGAGCGTCTCGCTCGACGGGCGCTGGCTCGTCTACGCGACGCACCCCGACCTCGGCGGCAACGTCTACCGCGTCGACCTGCTTCGGGGCGGCTCCGCCGTCGACCTGACCGCGGCACAGCCGCCCCTCACGGTCGACCCCACCAGCCTGCGCTCGACGCCCCATGGGGCCTGGTTCCTCGCGGGGGGCGAGCTGTGGTCGGGAGCGAGCGTTGCCACGATGGTCGACACGGCGCGGCTGCCTGGCGAAGCGCTGCACTTCGACCTCGTCGCGAGCGACGAGGGCCTGCACGTCGCGGTGGTCGCCCAGTCGGACGAGGCCTCGCGGCGCGTCCTGGTTGCCTCACGGGATGGCGTCGTGATCCCGGTGACGGGCGATCCGCAGCCCATCGAGCTCCCGGGCACGGCCGAGCCGCTCGGGCCCTACCTCGCCCTCAGCCCCGACGGGAGTCGCCTCGCCTGGCTGACGGATGGTCCTCCTCAGGAGCTGCAGGTGGCCCAGGTCGTGGCTCAGCCGCTCGAGACCCACGTCACCTCGCTCCCGGACTTCCCGATCTACATCGACAACATCGGGATCATCGGGTTCGCGAGCCCGACCCAGGTCTGCTACCTCGCGGGCGACGTCGTGCTCCAGACGGTGAACGAGGACGATCTGATCGGCGTCGCGGACATGTATGCGACGGTCACCACGGACGACGGCGTTCCGACGACCTGGAACCTCACGCGCACCTCGGGGCAGGTCTGGCCTCCCTTCACGATCCCGGCGACGCTCAGCATCGAGTCGGGCGCTCTGGACGCAGGGGGCGAGCGCTTCCTGCTCGTCAGCGAGCTGGACGAGACCCACGAGCTGCTCGGGTTCCCGATCTACAGCGGCGGCTAC
Organism: Planctomycetota bacterium; assembly: GCA_011524785.1. Lineage (GTDB taxonomy): Bacteria > Planctomycetota > UBA1135 > UBA1135. The sequence continues at coordinate 4,123 of WTJQ01000423.1, forward strand.
TACCACGCGTCGTCGAACATGCAGACGCTGCTCCCGGACCTCGCCCATGCGCCGACCCTGTACCACGCGGGCTCGAGCGTGCTCGTGACGTCCGAGCCGGACGGAGTGGGCCAGCTCCGCGTCCACAGGGTGGACCCGGTCGCGGGTCAGCCCATGACGATCGAGCTGATCGAGACCTTCGACGTGGGGACCGAGCTCCGCGGCGTCCGCGGGCGCAGTGGGTTCGACTCCTTCGTCGCGTCGGACAACGACGACGAGCTGTGGATCTCCACGGCCGGCGGCACGCACCAGCCCTGGATCGCAGCCGGAGCGGTCAACCGAATCTACGAGACGGCCTCCCTCCTGAGCGGGCACAGGATCATCGTGGGCATCGAGACCAACTCCGGGGTGAACCAGCCCGCGGTCGTCCTGGGACCGGGCAACATCGTCGCCCTGCCCCTCCCAGCGCTTCCCTGCCGCGTGCTCCGCTGAGCGCACTCAGATCCACTGGAGGGGCACGGGCACTTCGCTCTCCTCGGCCCGTGAGTTGGACAAGGCCTGGCTTCCTGGCGCAGCAGGATCCGGCCCGCTTGCTAGGCACGGCCTGGCCCATCGGCT
>WTJQ01000423.1:4819-12274 GCA_011524785.1 Planctomycetota bacterium
AGCAACGCTCATCCTGCCGGCTAGGCAAGACCCAGCCTGCCGGCTAGGCAAGACCCAGCCGCGCGAGCTTCGTGTACAGGCCCGAGCGGCTGATCCCCAGGAGACGAGCGGCCTGGTCCTTGCGGCCCTCGCTGGCGTTGAGCGCTCGCTCGACGGCCTGCCGCTCGGCGTCCACGAGCAGGAAGCTGGCTGGCTCCGAGGGGCCCGGTCCATCGCTCGTCATGGCGGCCGTACGGATCAGGCTCGGGTCGTCGATCGCGGCGTCACTCATGTGCCAGAGCCGCGTGACCTCGTTCCGCAGCTCGCGCACCTGGCCGGGCCACGGGCGCTGCTGGAGGGCGAGGAGCACGGGCCTCGCGAGCTCCTTCGCCTGGCCCGTCTCGTGGCGCAGCAGCTCGAGGAAGTGCTCGACCAGGGGCTCGAGGTCCTCCAACCGCTCGGCCAGGGGGGGGAGCCGTAGCTCGCCTCCGTCGAGGCGGTAGTAGAGGTCCTGACGGAAGGCCCCGGCACGGACCCGCTCGGTGAGATCCCGGTGGGTCGCAGCGACGATGCGCACCGAGACGGTCCGCACCCGGTCGTCCCCCAGGCGTCGCACCTCGCCGGTCTCGAGCACGCGCAGGAGCTTCGCCTGCAGCTGCAGCGGCATCTCGGCGATCTCGTCGAGGAAGAGCGTGCCTCCATCCGCGCGAGCGAAGAGCCCCTCACGATCCTCGGTCGCTCCCGTGTAGGCCCCGCGGCGGGCTCCGAAGAGCTCGGCCTCGAGGAGCGCCTCCGGGAGGGCCGCGACGCTCTCGGAGATCAGGGGCCCCCCTGCGCGATGGCTCCGGTGGTGGAGGGCCCGGGCGATCAGCTCCTTGCCCGAGCCGCTCGGGCCCGTGACCACCACGGGCAGCTCGGTCGGCGCCAGCCGCTCCACGAGAGCCGCGAGCTCGGTCATCGCCGGGCTCCGGCCCACCACCCCGGGGAGGGGAAGGGGCTTACCGCGCTGGGCCAGGGCCTTCTTGGAGAGGGCGAGCTCGCTCTCCTGGAGCTGGACCCGCTCCTCCAGTCGCCGGTTCAGCTCCTCGATGCGCGTGCGCTCCTCGAGCTGGTTGAGGGCGACCGCGGCGGGGTCCGCCAGCGCCTGGAGCGCGCGGACGTCCTCGTCGTCGAAGCGGGCGTCCGCCCGATCGTGGTCGACGTAGATGGCCCCACGCACGAGGCCCTGGTCGTGGAAGGGCACGCAGAGCACGGAGCGGAGGTGGAGCTCCTTCACGCTGCGCTCCCCCTGGAAGCGCTCGTCCAGGGCCGCGTTCGCGGTCGAGACCGGACGGCCATCGGCCAGGGCGGCGCGCACCACCGAGCTCGAGACGGCTGCGTCCCCGCCCTCGGGGTCGCCGAGTTCCAGACCGCGCGCGGCGCTGGTCTCGATCACCTCGCCGCGTGCGAGGACGACGTAGCCGCGGCGTGCGCCGGTGCGGAGCAGCGCCCGATCGAGGATCCGTTCGAGCAGCTCGTGCCGATCCCGCGACGAGGCCAGCGTGCGCACGCAGTCGAGGATCCACTCGGCCTGCTCCGCCGCGGCCGCGCCCGAGTCGCCCGGACGCCAGCCCGCAGCTGCGAGCGCGCGCTCGAAGTGCTGCTCGGCGAGGCCATCGTCGAGGGACTCGACCAGCTGACGGCGTGCGTCCTCGAGGCGTGACGAGGCTCGCCGGCGGGAGTCCGCGTCACCGCTCGCGGAGGCGATGCGGACCAGGGAGCGCGCGATGGCGGCAGCGAGGTCGGTCCGCCCGCGCGCCTGCAGCTGGGGCATGAGGGCCAGCAGCTCCTCCGGTGCCGTGCTGGGCTCCGTCCTCCAGCGGGTCTCCAGCAGCCGGCCCTCGCCCAGCCGCTCGGCCAGGGCCAGGAGGCCTTGGGTACCGCCTCCCTGGAGCGTCGCCGCCCGCGCCGCGCAGCGGAAGCGTTCGGCCGTGTCGCCGGCGGCGGAGCTCCCCAGCTCGAGGAGCCTGGTCGCCGCTCGTGTTCTCCCCTCCGCGAGCGCGAGCTCGGCCAGCGCCCGCGCCACCCCTGGTCGGTGGGCGGCCCGTGCCTGCCACAGGGACCGGCCAAGATCCGCGCCGCGCGCCGCGGCCGCGCCGCGCCCGTACAGGTCCACGAGCAGGCGCGCGGCCGCGAGGCCCTGGAGCTCGCGCGCGTGACGCCCTCGCTCCAGCAGCCGGACGGCATCGTGGAGCAGCGGCCGCGCGCGACCGAGGTGGCCGGCCTCGAGCTCGACGAGGGCGAGACTCCCGAGGGTCGAGCCCTCGCCGTGGAGGTCCTCGAGCTGGCGGCGGAGCCGGAGAGCGCGGTGGAGGCTGCGCCGCGCCTCGACCAGCTCGCCCCGGTCCCGCTGGGCCACACCGAGGTTGTTCGCGGCCAGGGCCTCCTGGCGGCGATCGTCGCAGAGCGCGAAGGCCTCCTCGGCCTCCCGCAGGTGCCGCGTGGCCGCCACCAGGTCGCCCTCGCGGCGCTCGACGAAGGCGCGGTTCAGCGCCACGCGTCCGCGCAGGGACGGCATGGTCGTCAGGTGGTCCGACGGGATGGCGTCGAGCGCAGCCCGAGCCGCCTCCCAGTCGCCGTCCACGACAGCACACGCGAAGCGCAGCATCGCCGCCGTGCCGGAGGCGTCCGGCGCCGGCTGCTCCAGCGCTGCGAGGCTGTCCTCCACCGCCGCGCGGTCCCCCGTCAGGTAGGCCGCATGAGCCCGCGCGATGCGCGCACGATCCCGCGCCTCACGATCCTCGCCAGCGAGCACCTCCTCGCGCAGCCGCTCCGCCTCCGAGGGATCCGTGGCCAGGTCGGCTGCGAGCAGTCGAGCGGCCGGGCTGGTCGCGGACGCGAGCAGTCCGCCGGTCGCGAGCAGGTCGCGGGCCTCGTCGATGGCCCCTCGTGCCATCAGGAGGCGCCCGACCAGGACGCCGGCGCGCTCCCCGAGCCCGGGGTCGTCGGTTCGCTCCACGACGCCGCGTGCCAGGTGCAGTGCGGCCGTCGGCCGTCCCTCGAGTGCGAGGCCCTCGCCGTGCTGGAGCGCAGCCTCGAGGTCGCGTCCCTCCTGAAGGAGGAGCTCGCCCTGCTCCGCGCGGCCCAGCTGAGGGTCCGCCTGGAGCCAGGCATGGGCCCAGCGCTCGCGGGCCGCTGCATTCGTCGCGGCCTGGGCAGATTCGGCTCGCAGCCCTGGGACGAGGCGGATCGTCGTCGGGGTCGGGCTCTCGACCCAGCCAGCGCGTTGGAGCGCGAGGACGGAGACCTCGAGCGCGGCAGGCTCCCGGGCGACGGCGCCTGCGAGCGCTGCCAGGTCGACGGCCCGCCCCGCGACGGCCAGGGCCTCGACGACGGCGCGGTCGAGCGCGTCCTCGGGGAGGTCGAGGGAGGAGCTCATGAGGCTCCCCGGCCAGCGCTCCTCGACGAGCACGAGTCCGCTCTCCCCGCTCGTGACCACCCCAGCGGGGACGGCGCGCGCGAGGGCCTCGTCGATGGCGCTCGCGCGGCCCTCGAGGCGCTCGCAAAGGTCGAGGGCCAGCGCCTCGGCGGCGCGCGGCTGGCTCCCTCCAGTCGCTCGATCCAGGTGGGCGGCGAGGTCGCGCGGGTGGACGGTGCCCACCTCGACGGAGGTCGGGAGCTGCTCCGTTCGCGCCGCGAGGGTGCGCAGCTGCTCTCCGTGCGCCGGGCCGACGATCCAGGCGGTGGGCGAGTCCGCGCGGCGCAGGAGGTCGCTCACCAGGGCGTCCCCGGAGAGGCCGGGAGCGGCCAGCACGATCCGGTGCCCGCGCTGGGGGGTCACGAGGTCCTCGACGCCCTGCGCCATGACCACCCCGGGCCGCAGGCCAAGGGTGATGCAGGCGGCCTGCAGCCCGCGACCTGCGGCCTCCAGGTCCTCGGGATGGGCCGTGCGCACGATCGCCGCGCGTCCGGACCTGAGGGACCGCGCCAGCTCGGCCAGGGTCTCTGCGTCGCTGACGAGCTCCGGCAGCGCCGGAAGCCGGTCGAGCCCGCGCCCGTCCTCGAGCAGGTCCCGCGCCGCGCGCGCGTCCACGGGACGAGCGGCCGGGCTGCGGTGCAGGCAGGCGAGGACCAGGGGCTTCACCTCCTTCGGCACGGCGCCGGCCTCCAGGCGAGCGGCATCCCACCAGGCGGCGCTGGGGAAGCGGAGCTCGAGCTCGCGGTCGGGAACCAGGCCAGCGCCGTGCACGAGCGCCACGGCCAGGGAGAACAGGTCGCTGGCAGGCTGGGCCGCGGCTCCCGCGAGGACCTCGGGAGCGAGGAATCCCGGCGTGCCGGCTCCCCGGCCCTCGCGCGCGGACGCCACGAGGTCCATGTCGATCAGGACGGCCCCGGACTCGGTCAGGAGCACGTTCTCCGGCTTGAGGTCGCGATGGACGAGGCCGCGCTCGTGCAGGGCCTCGAGCCCGAGGAGCACGTCGCGCGCGATGCGAGCGAGGGCCGGTCCCTCGAGCGGAAGTGCCTCGGCGAGCGTGCGGCCCTCGAGGAAGGGGCGCGCGACCCAGGCCTGCCCCGTCTCCGTCGTGCCCCAGCGGGTCGGGAGCGCGAGGTGGGGGTGGCGCAGCCGTGAGAGCCTCCCCGCCAGGACGCCGAGGTCCTCGATCGCGGGGAAGAGGCGCAGCACCAGGGGCTCGTCCCCGTCCCGGACCCTCAGGACGAGGCTCTCGGCGCGCTGCGAGAGCACCGCTTCCCGGACCAGACCCTCGGGGAGCGGGCTCCCGTCCGGGAGGTTCCGGCTCGAAGGGTCCATCTCATGGACAGCCTACTGTCCACGGATCGGACGGGCCGGGACGTGTCTCGACTCAGGGCACCGGCACGGGGAGGGCGAACGGCGCGAGAGCTGCCGTCCCCTCGAGGTCGCGCAGACCGCCGAGCACCTCGATCCTCTGGCTGGGGCTCCAGCCCTCCATCGGCTCGGTCAGCAGGATTGCCGCTCCGCCGTCCACGAGCGTTGCGCTCGCCGTGAGGTCCTGTCCCTGTTCGTCGACGACGCGGACGCGCCCGTTGAAGGTGGCGGGGTCGAGGGATCCTCCCGAGATGCTGAGGCGCACGTCGCTGCCCACCCGCTCCACGTTCCCAACGAAGGGAGGCAGTCCCGCTGTGACGAGGGCACACCCCGGCGAGGGCACACCGGCTCCAGAGGGCCCGAGGTCGGCCTGGGGATCCCCGGGAGCCGCGAGCCCGGCAGCCTCGAGCGCCGACCCAGCGGCCGGCACGAGGTCCTCGGCGACCGAGCCGCGCGCGAAGGTCGCGAGGGCGATGGGGGAGGCTGCGGGCGCGGGGTCGAGCGCAATGCTCGTGCCCGTCACGGCCGTGACCACGCGCTCGATCCCGTCGTCGTTCCACTCGACGCGTGCCCCTGCCGAGAGAGAGGAGGGATCCAGCAGCACAGGAGCAGCTGCCGAGCCCCCGACGCGGGTGACCTCGTCCGCGGCGACGGTGAACGGGTTCGGCCCGGAGAGGACATCGGCGCCTGCGACCGCGCTGCCGCCGGGCCAGGCGGCCGGCTGCAGCCAGGCGGCGGCATTGACCTGCAGCCCTCCGCCGGCGTGCGGCTCGAAGCCTCCGGCAGCATTCCCCACGGCCGCGCAGTGGCTCGAGACGGCCACGGCGTTCCCGCCGTTGGCGCCTGCGCTGTGCCCGAAGCCGAAGCCGCGGTTGCCCTGGGCGAGGCAGGCCGAGAAGGACACCAGCACGCGCTCCACCTCGCTGCTCACGTGGAAGCCGTCCCCTCGGTTCGCGCTGGCCCGGCAGCCGCGCACGAGGGCCACCGTCGGGGTCGCGTCGTTCGGGCCCACGCCGTCGTCGAGGTCCAAGCGGATGCCGTCGGTCCCGTTGGCTCGCGCCTCCACACGCTCGAGGACGAGCTCGGACGACCACAGGTCGAGGGCCTCGTAGTCGAGGTCGACCAGGCACCCGATGGACCCGTTCTCGGCGCAGAGCACGTTCTCGATCCGGACCTCGAAGTGCCCGCCGGGGGCCACGTCGTCAGCGAGGTCGTCCGGCCCGCGGAGGTCGATGTCGATCCCGTCCGACCCGTTGCGGGAGAAGGTCGAGTCGCGGACGTCGGCCTTCGCGGTGAAGGCCGTCGTCGAGCCGAGCGGGCAGCGCAGGGGATCGAACTGACAGCCCTCCTGCAGGTTGTCGATCGCGACGCAGCCGAAGACGTCCGCGCGCCAGGAGCCCCGCACGAGGATGCCCTCGAGGTCGTTATCGAACGCTCGACAGTGCGAGAGCAGAGCGGTCTCCGGGCTGTTGAGCGTGCTCTTCTCCAGGACGAAGCCCCGGTTGCACCCGCGTGCGGTCGTGGCGCGGACCTCCACCTCGGAGCTGGTGTCGAGCGCCTCCTGGGCGACGCCCGCGCCATCGAGCTCCAGCCCGTCCACGACGCCGTAGGGCAGGCCGGCGCCGTCCGCCGGGGCCACGACGGTGATCAGGCTGACCACCCCGCTGGTCCCCGGGGCCACGCGGACCCGCGTGGGGCGAGTCAGTGGGTCGCGCAGCAGGGGCGCGAAGCCCTGAGCGAAGCCCCCGTGGAGGCCGATCCCGCGCACGGTCAGGTAGCTGCCGTTGGGCGGGGTCTCGTCCACCACGAAGTCGCCCTCCGTGACCCAGACGTTGCGGCTGTTCACCGAGGCGAAGAGGCAGGCGAACACCAGGCTGTTCCCGGGGTTCGCAGGGTCGACCGAGGGACCGGTCGTTGCAGCAGAGGGGTCCACGTAGACCACGGGCGCCGTGCGGAAGCGCAGGCGGCTGCCGGTCGCTCGCCAGGGGCCACCGGCCTCGCGCTGGAAGAGCTGGACGTGCTGCTCCGTGAGGGGAGGGAGTCCGGAGAGGACGAGCGGGCTCGCCCCGCTGGTTCCGGCCACCGTGCCGAGGTCGATCCCTACTGGCGCCACGCGGACCTCGAAGTCCACGCCCGCAGTCGCGGCGTCCTCCGTGCTCCATCCGACGACGACCAGGTCCTCTCCGGCCGCCGCGTGCACGACCGAGGCCGGGCGCGGAGCCTCTCGCGGCGGGGCGAGCGCCGGACCGCCGCCATTGCCAGCGTCACCGCCGGGAGCCGGCTCGAACGAGGTGCGTCCGCAGGCCGCCAGCAGCAGGGTCAGGCACAGGACTCCGGGGGCGCTCCGCATGGGTTCCATCGTGGAGGTGCGAGCCCCCGCCGCACAAGGCGGCAGGGGCTTGCGGTGACCGACCGCGCCGTTCCCGAGCCCCTCTCACTGGTCCGGTTCAGGCGTTGTCGGTGTGCGATGCCGAGCGAGGCGGTGAGCCGCCCGTCGGCGCTGGAACTAGAAGTCGACGGTGATGCCGTTCGAGAAGTTGGAGACGCCACCCACGTCCCGATACCAGAGCTGGAAGTGCCAGGTGGAGCCGGTGCTGATGACGCCGCCGGGAGGGGAGGGAAGGGTCGTGGGGACGTCGAAGCCCGTCCCC
>WTJQ01000409.1 GCA_011524785.1 Planctomycetota bacterium
TCACGAGCCCGACGCCGATCCAGGCGCTCGCCATCGGCCCGGTCCTCGAGGGTCGTCACGTGATCGCGAAGGCGGAGACGGGGACCGGCAAGACCCTCGCGTTCGGCGCGCCCATGATGGCGAAGATCGACCCGGCTCGACGCACGGTGCTCGGGCTGGTGCTCTCGCCGACCCGTGAGCTGGCCGAGCAGGTCCACGACGTGCTTGCGGAGCTCGGCAAGCCGAACGACGTGAAGGTCGCCCTGGTGGTCGGCGGCGAGCCACTGCAGCCCCAGGTCAAGGCCCTGCAGGAGGGCGCCCAGGTCGTGGTGGGGACCCCGGGTCGCGTGCTCGATCTCATGGGCCAGGGCTTCCTGACGTTCCCCTGGACCGAGTTCGTCGTCCTCGACGAGGCCGACAAGATGCTCGAGATCGGCTTCCTCGAGGACATCGAGAAGATCCTCGCGCAGGTCAACGAGTATCGCCAGACGCTGCTCTTCTCGGCGACCTTCCCGCCTCCGCTGCTCAAGCTGGCCCGTGGCCAGACGGAGAACCCGGTGGAGATCGCGACCGCGAGCGGGCACTCCACGGTGGAGACCATTCGCCAGTGCGCGATCGAGGTCGACGACGAGGGGCGTGCACGCCTCCTGCAGGACATCGTGCGCCGCAGCGACGACACCGACGTGTTCCTCGTGTTCTGCGACCGCCGGACCGATGTCGACCGCCTGATGCGGCGCATGGAGCGGGAGCGCTACCCCGTGCGCGCCCTCCACGGCGGCTATGACCAGGCGGCGCGCTTCCGGGTCATGGGCGCGTTCCGTGCGCACGAGGTCAAGGTCCTCATCGCGACCGACGTGGCCTCTCGCGGCCTCGACGTGAAGCACGTGACCCACGTGGTCAACTTCGCGGCGCCACGCGACACGGCCGACTACACCCACCGCATCGGCCGCACGGGCCGCGCGGGGCGTGAGGGCACGGCGATCACCTTCGTCACGCCCTCGACGAAGCGTTACTGGCGCGACCTGCTGGGCTCGACCCAGTTCGACGTGGAGATGCTGCGCAGTGCGCGCGACCTCAGCGCCGCGCCGGCGACGCGGCGGGCGCGGCCGCAGGGGTGGCTCGAAGGAAGGCACCGGCCGCGACGAGGGCCCCGCACCCGCCAAGGAGTCCCGGGAGCCGAAGCGCCGTCCCTCCGGGGGGACGGGATTCGGCGCCGGCCTGGACTAGAAGGGTCTCGGCAGTCCGAGTCGAAGCAGCGAGGAGCGCGAGATGGGTGGATCCAATCCCTACCAAGAGGCCGCGGAGTCCCGGCTCCCCAGCCGTCCGTACCGCATCACCTTCCAGCCCCTGGGCCGGACCATCGAGGTCGATCCTGGCGACCTGCCCTACACCCACGAGGGCCTGCCCGGCTCGGTGCTCGACATCGCCAAGGGCCACGACATCGAGCTCGACCACGCCTGCGGCGGGGTCTGCGCCTGCTCGACCTGCCACGTGCTCCTCCGGGAGGGTGCCGAGAGCTGCCAGGAGGCCACGGACGACGAGGAGGACATGCTCGATCAGGCCCCCGGCCTCGAGCTCTGCTCGCGCCTGGGCTGCCAGGCCGTCCCGGACGGCTCCTGCGACGTGGTCGTGGAGATCCCCGGCTGGAACCGCAACCACGCCCGCGAGGTCCACTGATGGAGGCCCGGCTCGCCAACCCGCGCGGCTTCTGCGCGGGGGTGGACCGCGCCATCGAGATCGTCGAGCGGGCGCTCGAGCGCTACGGCGCGCCGGTCTACGTCCTGCACGAGATCGTGCACAACAAGCACGTCCTGGAGGACCTGCGCTCGCGCGGCACGGTGTTCGTCAAGCGCCTCGACGAGGTCCCCTCGGGCTCCGTGACCATCTTCAGCGCGCACGGGGTCTCGGACGCCGTCGTCGCCGAGGGTGAGGCGCGCCAGCTGCGCGTGATCGACGCCACCTGCCCCCTCGTGACCAAGGTCCACGTCCAGGCCCAGCGCTACGCCGGGGATGCACGCGAGGTCGTGCTGATCGGCCACCCGGGACACCCGGAGGTCGAGGGCACGCGCGGACGCATCGATGGCAAGGTCCACGTCCTCTCGACGCCCGAGGAGGTCGCCGCGCTCGAGGTCGCCGATCCCGAGCGCCTCGCCTACGTCACCCAGACGACCCTGTCGGTCGACGACACGCGTGAGGTCATCGACGCCCTCCACGCGAAGTACCCCGCGATCAAGGGGCCCGACCTCAAGGACATCTGCTACGCGACCCAGAACCGGCAGAACGCCGTGAAGCAGCTGGTCCCCGAGGTCGACGTGCTGCTGGTCGTCGGCTCGGCGAACTCCTCCAACTCCAGCCGGCTGCGCGAGCTGGGTGAGCGCAGCGGCGTGCCCGCCTACCTGGTCGACGACCCCGCGCAGATCGAGGAGGGGTGGTTCGAGGGCAAGGCGCGGGTCGGCGTGACCGCGGGCGCCTCGGCCCCGGAGGCCCTCGTGGACCTCGTCCTCGGGCGGCTGCGGGAGCTCGGGGTCGAGTCGACCTCCGAGCTCGAGGGCGAGCCCGAGGAGGTCGTGTTCCAGATGCCTCCCGAGCTGCAGGACTGAGCTCCCGGTCCCCAACGGGAAGGGCCCGCCCCCGGCAGCTGCCGAGGGCGGGCCCTTCCGCTTCAGAGGGGCTCCGAGGCCCCGGCTGCCCGGGCTCAGAAGCCCCAGCCGACCGTCACCAGGAACAGGTTGTCGTTCTTGCCCTTGCCGTCCTGGGGCACGGCGGTGCGCGTGAACAGCCACTGGAACTGGGTGAAGAAGCTCTCGGTCACGTTCATCCGCAGCGTGGTGTCGAAGCGGTAGAAGCCCGGAGTGCCACTCTCCTCGCTGCCGTCGATCGCGGGGTAGAGGTCCCCGCGGTGGGAGAACTTCATGCGCTCGTCGCTGTCGCCCCAGCCGGCCTCGTAGCCGACGTGGGCCGCGACGTACTCGTTGCGGTCCTGAACACCCGCGGTCTCGGCGAAGAGCTC
>WTJQ01000306.1 GCA_011524785.1 Planctomycetota bacterium
GACCTACGACGATGGGCCCTGGGAGGGGCTGACGCCGCGGGTGCTGGGGGTGCTTCGCGAGCGGGGGGCGCGGGCGTCCTTCTTCCTGATCGGGTCCAAGGTGGAGGCGGAGCCGGAGCTTGCCACGCGCGTCGCGGCCGAGGGGCACGAGGTGGGGAGCCACTCCTCCCGGCACCCGCACCCCTGGAGGACGGAGCCGGTGCGGCTCGGACTCGACGTGGCGCGGGGGCACCGGCAGCTGCTGGCGGCCGGCCTGCAGCCGACCGGATACCGGCCCCAGTACGGAAAGGTCGTGGGGACGACCTGGCTGTGGAGCCTGCTGCGGGGCCAGCCGCTGCGGTGGTGGACCCACGACTCGGGCGACAGCCAGGGGGAGCGGGACCCGCCCGAGGCCCGCACGCGCGCGACCACCGCGGCGCTGCTGGACCTCGCGGAGGAGCAGGGCTGGCAGGTCGGCGGCTTCGAGGTCCTCGAGGGCTGAGAGGCGCGGCCGGCGGCTGGTGCGGCCCACGGCCTCCTGACGGAGGGCGGCAGGAATTCCTGACGCGGCTACGGAACCTCGAGGCGGCTCTGCCCGTCCATGTGATCGGAAGCCTGGTTGCATGCTTCCAAACCAGAGAGGAGAAGCGATCGTGCTGCTCCCTGCCGCGCGGCGGTGAGGGGCACCCGGAACGAGCGCCGGTGCACGACTCTTCGGGGCGGGTCCAGTGGGGCCCGCCTCTTTCTGTTTCCGGGGCCGCCCCGGGCCGGGCCTACTCGTAGCGCCGGAAGCGGGCCCGGCCGAGCCAGCTGCGCCAGACGAGCCACGACTCGAGCGTGATGCCCGTGCCATCGAGGAGCTCGGTCAGGGCCGCGTGGCTGCGCCGGTCCTGGCGCGAGGGCAGGGAGCGCAGCAGGACGTCGGGGTGGTTGTGGTACTGGCGGATGCGATGGGCGCCGACCCGGTGGGCGTGATCGGCCCAGCGCAGCACGTCGTCAGTCGGACGGCAGGAGGCGTAGTTCCCCACGTTCGCGGTGCAGCGCAGCACCTCCTCGTCGTTGCAGAAGGCCGTGACGTAGACCTCCCGGCCCTCCTCAAACATCCCCGCCGCCATGCGCTCCTCGAACTCGGCCAGAGGCTGGCGCCGGGTCAGGCCGTGGCGGCGCTTGAAGGGGGCGCGGCGCTTGCCGCGCCGCTTCTTCTTCCTCTCGCCGCCCCCCAGGAGCAGCGCGAGGACCAGCAGGGCCCCGAGGCCCAGGACCACTTCGGGCTCGCGGACGCCGACCGCGAGCCCTGCCAGCAGGAGCAGGCCAAGGCCCGCGCCCCCGGAGCGGCGCGCTCGCCGCTCGAGGACGGTCACTGGAAGGTGATGGTGAGCCCGTCGGTGAAGTTCGACGTGGGGGTGGGGTTCTGGTCGCGGTACCAGCAGGAGAAGTGCCAGGTCTCGCCGGGCTGCACGGCCACGAAGCCGGTCGGGCGCGGGAAGCTGGTGAGGTCCACCTGGATGCTGTAGACGCCGGCGGCGTCGGCGGTGCCGACCTGCAGGCGGTGGCGGCCGAGGCCGCCGAGGAGGCACAGGTTGCCCTGGCTGCCGCCGGGGCCGGCGACGAAGCCCGGGCTGGGACCGTTCACGAAGTAGGCGAACTGGCCGGGGGGCAGGCTGCTGGCCTCGAGGGTGAGGTTGTTGGCGGCGACGAGGTCGCTGCCGATGCCCGCGATGCTGCCCGCGCTGCCGGTGGAGTTCGTCACGGCCGTGCAGAAGTTGGTGCCGAGGTCCCCTGCGCCGAGGGTGGCGATGAAGACGCTGCTGGCGAAGCCGCCGACCGGGCGGACGGCGCCCACGAGGACGTTGCCGTCCGGGCTGATGTGGGAGACGTTGGCCGTCTCCCAGGCGCTCATGTCGACGCCTGCGGCCGTGAGGACGTCGTCCAGGTACTCGTAGCCGTTGGAGGGGGTCCAGAGGATGGCGCGCCCGAAGGGGCCGAAGCCGAAGGTGCCGCCGGCGCGCTCCCCGTCCTCGTCGACGCAGAGCAGGATGGTCTTGTCGAGGAAGGCGCCGCCGGGGACGGCGCCGAGGGACGTGGCCGTGTTGGTGGCCTGCTCCCAGATGTAGGCCCCCGGGCCCTCGGTGCCCACGGCGTAGGCCCCGTCGTGGGAGAAGCCGTAGACCTCGCCGGCGCCGTTGGCGTTGGTGCTGCTCACCAGGATGAAGCTCTGGTTCAGGTTGGAGTCCCAGACGCAGGCGCGGCGGGCGCCGGTCGCGTCCTCCTCCCAGCCGCCGATCCAGTTGCCGTCGACCGAGATCGCGCTGGCGCGGGAGTTGTTGTTGGTCTGCATCGGGAGCTGCTGCATCCCGAAGGTGTTCGTGTAGCGGAAGGCGCGCCCCTGGCAGCCGACCCAGCCGAGGCCCACGGCGGTCTGGGCGTCGCCGGAGAGCTCGTAGGGGTTCGTGGCGTCGCTGCCGCAGGAGCTGCCGAAGCCGCCGAGGCTCTGCCAGCCCGTCGCGGCGGTCCAGATGCCCGCCACGTTCTCACCCGTCACCGGATCGGTGATCTGGCCGAGGACGGACTGACCGTCCTCGCTGACGCCGACCCCGGACTGCTCGCCCAGCGGGGTGTAGCCGCCGGTCACGGTCCACAGGAACGCGCCCTGGGAGTCGGTGCCGACGATCGCGGAGGCGTCCGCGTTGGCGGTGGGGAAGCTGCCGCTCTGGACGACGGTGAAGGTCGCCTGGGCGGCGGCCGGAGCGGCGAGGACGAGGGGGAGGAGCAGGGTCTTCATGGGGAGGTCCGGACCCATGATCCTAGGGCAGCGGCGGGCAGCCTGCTTGGGGGCGCATCGCGGCGCGGACCTCTTGTTCCACGGGGAGGCGCCTGCCGCGCCCTCGGAACGACCGAGGCCCGCCCCGGGGGAAGGGGCGGGCCTCGGGGCCGGTGACGCGTGAGCCACCGGTCGGCTGGCGCGAGGACGCGCTGATCTCAGGCGCTGCGCCGCAGGGA
>WTJQ01000374.1 GCA_011524785.1 Planctomycetota bacterium
CACCGTTGTCGCCGGCAGCGCCGTCACCAGCACCGTTGTCGCCGGCAGCGCCGTCGCCAGCGCCGTTGTCGCCGGCAGCGCCGTCGCCAGCGCCGTTGTCGCCGGCAGCGCCGTTCCCAGCACCCGCGCCAACACCGCCACCGAAGTTGCCGCCGTCGCCGCCGAGGTCAGGGCCTGCCTCGGAGTCGTCACCCGACCGGAAGGTCGGGAGCGCGACGCTGGTCACATAGCTGACACCCTCCCAGGTCGGGAGCGGGGACGGCATGAGCTTGAGCTGGCCCGGGTACTCCAGGTCCCAGCGGATCAGCATGGCCGTGTCCTCGTGCGTGGTGTTGTGGCAGTGCTCGACATAGGTTCCAGCGAACTCGCGGAAGCGCAGGGCGACCTTGATCTCGTTGGCGGAGTCCTCCATCGGGCCCACGCGGTAGATGTCCTTCCGCGCGTACTGCTCCCAGATCGGCGGAGCCTCACCGTCCTTCGACAGGTAGAAGGCCTCTTCGAAGTGAACGTGGATCGGGTGGCTCCAGCCGTTCTTGCCAACGATGGTCCAGACCTCGAGGGTGTCCTGGCTGGGGGCCGAGGTGACCCGGCGGGTGTCGGCGTTGAACGCGCCGTCGACGGTCTCCACGGTCCAGGGGGCCTTGTCCGTGCCGCCGGAGCGGCCGAACTTGAACTCCCGAGTCGGGGCAGCGGCGATCTCGGCCGCGGTCGGGCGGTTGTGCTCGACCAGCTTGGCCCCACCCGGCTCGAAGGCCGTCAGGTCGACACTCTGGTCGACCATGCCCTCGAGCATGGGCTGGACACGGAACTGCAGGAAGGCCCCGACGCAGGGGTCGCCACCGGCGTAGCGGTCCGCGCGACCGTCGCCATCGTCGTCCACCGCGATGGGGGAGTAGCTCCCGTTCAGCACGGAGGCGAGGGAGATGGGCCCATTGGGCTTCCGGCCGTTGTCGTGCTCGAGGAGGTTGACCATGAGCACGTTGGAGCCGACCGGGTAGCGCGAGAAGTCGATGACGACGTCGTAGCGCTCGCCGATGGCCTGGGTCGGGAGCTCACCCGCACGGGTGCCGAAGCGACCATCGAACGGAATCACGTGCTCCATCAGGTTGCCGTCGTTGGCAATCATGTGGAACGGAACGCGGTCGTAGCTGAGGCCGGAACCCGGGGGGCCAGCGAGCTCGCCGAGCCCGTCGGTGCGCTCCGCCACGAAGGCGAACTTCTTGTAGCGCGCGACCGAGCCGTTCAGCAGGCGGAAGCGATACTTGCGCGCCCGGACGTCCTGGTAGGGGTGGTACTGCCAGTTGGTCAGGATGTGGTCACCCAGCATCCCGTCGGTCTGGAACGGGTTGTACCAGAGCTGGCCCTCGTCGTCCCACGCCTTACCGGCGATGACCAGGTTCACGTCGTAGTCGCGGTTGCCCCAGCCGAGCGAGGAGCCCGAGGGCAGGCGAAGGTTGACGCCGTCGTTGATGGCCTCGTTGCCGCGATCGATCGAACTGTAGTAGTTCATCATCGCCGCGTTGCCCTTGTAGACGTTCTGCGCCGTGAAATCGAGCATGTGGTCGTGGAACCAGTGCGTGCTCATGATCTCGCGGTAGTCGCCCGGCACGTTCACGATCCCACCGTCGTCGGTCGGGGTTCCGGCGCGCGGATCGGTGGCGTCGGTGTTGATCGTGTCGTGGCCGGCGATCGCCATCGGCCAGCGGTAGTCGTAGTACTGACCCGGGAAGAAGAAGGCACCGGCGAAGCCGTCGCTCTCGGCCGGGTTGTGGCCGTTGTGCTCGTGGGTCGAGATGGTGTGGTTGCCGAAGCCGCGGTTGGCGAGCGGGTCGATCGGCAGGCCGTTGTAGTGACGCATCAGGACCGGGACGCCGACGCGCGCCATGAGCAGACGCGGCGGGATGACCCCGTCGAAGGTCCACAGGGCCTCGGGCTTCTGGATCGGCATGGCGGGGTGGAAGGCCACCTCGATGCCGTTCGTGGTGCCCTCGAAGCCGGGCGTGCCGTTGGTGCAGTGGTAGAGCCCGCCGGGTCCGAACTCACTGAAGCCCTGGGTGGTGTGCGAGTAGCCGTGCATCTGCAGGCCGTCGCGGAAGCCCGTGTTGGTTCGGGCTCCGGTCTGGACCGTCGTGTAGGCCTCGACGGGCGTGAACTCGTCCCAGCGCTGGTGGGCCCAGCCCGCCCCCGGGGGACGACCCTCAGCGGGCATGTGGGTGGTGGGGCGGCCCAGGTAGTCGGTGATGCACTCCGACCAGGGGTTCGCATCCAGCGTGTTCGCCATGACGGAGGGCTCGGGCCAGAGCGGGAGCTGCAGGAACTCATCCAGCTGGGCCCCGTCGGAGCACTCGCTGGCCGTGGTGACGGCCGGGAAGTCGATGGCGGCGGGGTCGCCCGCGGTCAGCTCCTGCGGGCCGAACTCCTCGAAGCGCAGCAGGCTCTGCTCGAAGCTGCCGGCACCGAACAGGGGGCTCGGCGGGGCTCCACTGGGGACGCCGTTCGCGCCCGCGCCGGGGCGGACGTTGTTGGTCTTGAGGTCCTCGCTGGACCCGGTCGGCGTGCCCTCGAGCGAGGTGTCGTACATGTGGCCGGGACCCTCGATGGGGTTGTTGGCCACGACCACGTCGCGGTAGGCGGAGATGTCGGTGGGCCCGTCGGGGCCGAACAGCGGGACGGCGAAGCACAGGCCTGCGATGCCGAGCAGGGGCAGCGCGAGGGGACGCCGGATGGATTGGAGTTGCATTGAGGTGAGATTCAGAGAGGTAGACAGCGGTTCCCTTCTGCGCGGCATGAAGGAAGTCGCAAGCGCGCGCCAGTGTGAGGGAATGTCTCAGGGTGGGAAATCCCAAATATGGAATTTCCTTTGTCCAGTCGGTGTCGAAGGGTTCCGTTCCGCGGGGATGCGCCTTGCGCGCTGCGGAATGGGGCATTTCGCCCAAAAGGCCAGTCATGCGGGGAATTCCGACGAGGCATCCTGGTC
>WTJQ01000096.1 GCA_011524785.1 Planctomycetota bacterium
GGTGGTGGGTCTCCGGGATCGGCCCGTCGGCGATGCCGTCCCCGCCGCTGCCCATGTCGTGGATGAGGAAGTCCGAGTAGGGGCGGATGGTCTGGTTCGAGAGGGCGCCGATGGCGTGCGGCCCCGTGGTGTAGCTCGGGGTGTGGCAGTCGGCGCACCCGACGGCCTCGAAGATCGGCTCACCCGAGGTTCCGGAGCGGGGCGTCTGCGGCGGAGCCGCCAGCATGGTCTGGAAGTGCGTGATGCGGTCGACGCGGGTGTAGCCCTGAGCGTCAGGCGCATCCTCGGGGTCCGCGACGTTGTCGCAGAGGGCGAGCTGGGCCAGGTCACCGTTGGGCGCCTGGTCGTCCGGCATGAAGACGCTGGTCAGGCCCATCTCCATGTTCGCCGCGTCGATGGAGAAGCTCATGACGGTGTTCGGGCCGCCCTTCCAGCCGAAGCGCGACGCTCCCGCAGGGCCTCCCTCGAGAGGAGTGAACATCCGGCGGTACCCCGCGAGCCCGAGCCCACTCTGCAGCGCCTCGTTCTGGGCGAGGCTCGCTTCCGGGATGGCCTCGACCAGGCCAGCTCCGAAACAGATCGGCGCCAAGCGCTCACTGGTGGTGTCCGCCTGCATGGGGACCACCTCGGCGCAGGCCGGGTCGATGGCCTGCTCCTGGAGCAGCGAGCCTCCGAGGGCGTCGAGGGTGTCGAAGGGTGCTCCACCCTGCGATGACCGGCCGAAGCGAATGACCGTGTTGGGGCCCCAGCCGCCGAGCGCCGGGAGGTTGTGGCAGGCCGCGCACGAGACGTCGTTCATGATCGGGCCGAGCCCCTCGGGGATCGTCAGCCCCAGGGCGAAGGCCAGGGCGCCGGCCTCGAAGAGCTCCGTCTCGGCGTTGGTGAGGCCCGGGACCGGCTCGCCCATGCGGGGCTGATGGTCCTGGGCGGTGGCCGTTGCGCCGAGCAGCGAAACGGCGAAGAGGTGAGGCAGGCGCATGGGGGTCTCTGTCCCGGAAAGGGACCGCGGTCACCTTAAGAGTAAGGACTTCAGGATCACCACGCTGGTTCGGACGTGGGGTGCGTCCGATCGGTTCCGATCTGGGACCCCGAAGAGCCGGGGCTGGCGGGAGCAGGAAACCTGCCGGACCATTCTGGGCCGACTCCGGCGCTCACCGGCTCAGTTCCTGCCCTCGAGTACGGCGATGTAGCCCACGAAGAGGCCAGACGTTCGGTCGTCGCCTAGGGCACTTCGTCGCAGAAGATCCACGTGGAGGGCAGTGCTGCTTCGCAGGCCCTGGTCCAGCTGGAGGGCCGCCCCCCGCAGTGCCCGCTGGCTCTGGAGGATGCTCCTGCGGTCGGAGCTGCGCTCCGGTGCGAGTCGGATCCCCTCGGCGAGCACCTCCCAGAGGAGGCCAGGAACGACCTGCTGACTGCCTATGCCCGGCTCGGGATCCAGGAGGACGGTGGGGCCGGCTCCCGCGACGGTGAGGGTCCACGTCGGCGGGCTGGTCAGGAGGTGGGCCACCCTCATGTACTGGTCGCGGAGCACCATCCCCATGGGGTCCTCGGAGGCTCCGGTCAGGGTGTGGTTGAGCAGGCGACGGGCGTGCAGGAGTGCGACCACGTCCCGGGTGGGCCGGACGCCTCGGCCCGCCTCGCCAGAGGGGCGCAGGACGACGACACCGTCCTCGGTCGCCGCGCAGCCGAGCAGATGCCCGAAGGTCAGCATCCAGTCCTCCTCGGCTCTCCGAAGACGCGGGTCCTTGAGGCACCAGGCCGTGGTGACGGCGTCCATCGCGTAGGCGTGCTCAGTGCCGAGGTCCGCCCCACGCGTCGGCTCCAGGCGTGCTTCCTCCGCGAGCCGGCTCAGCCAGTCCGGCACGGGGAGCTGACTCGCGGGGTCGATCCCCATCGCCTGGGCCGCTGCCAGGAGGAGGTCGTCCTTGGCGAGCGCATCGTTCCCGAGCCAGACGAGGGCCTTCGCGGTCTGGGTCCACTCGAGCAGGTGCTCTCCCACGAACGGGCGCCAGCTCCAGAGCGAGCCGACGTCCGTCGGGCCCGCGGTCTCCCCGAGGTGGGGCGCGCCGCGGTCGTAGCGAGGCCTCCTGCCAGAGGCCAGCACGGCTGCGTATCCAGGGCTGCCCGGCCGCTGACTCGACGCGATCGAGGGCTGCAGCGCGAGGGGTTGGCCGCCGGGGGACCAGCTCGCGACGGGCTGTCTGCCCGCGCGGGCCCGGTGGAGCAGGACCAGCCGCTCGTAGCCCGGTTGGGATGCGGCCGCAGCGACGCGATGCCCGAGGATTCGAGCGCGCGGACGCCGCTCCTCCAGGGCCGGGGTGACCGGCGGAGGGGCATGGTGCCATCCGACCCGAGGCCCGAGGAGGCCCTCTTGGGCGACCCCGAACTCGAGGGCGCGCCGCAGTCGATCGCGCTCGGCCTCCAGGGTCAGCTTGAGGTAGTTCGCGCCGCGAAGGGACAGAGGCGTCTCCCCGCGCCCCGCCGGCTCAGGGTCCACGTCGTCGGTGGAGGCCCAGTCCGCGGGGTCGAGGTCCCCATAGGTGGGGAGGGTCGCGCCCTGCGGGAAATAGGCGCGCAGGGTCTTGGTCGCCCAGCTCCACTCGCCATCGCGTGCGACGGGGAAGGCCAGACCCGAGAGCCATGGGCCTTGGGCCGTCTGCGGAGGCGCGTCGAGCGGATGGACCGTGAGCCTGCGCTGGAGCTGCGACCGCTCCGGGAGCGCGTGGCACGTGCCGCGCGGCAGCGGGGCCAGGATGGGGACGACGACCCGGTCTCCGTCCTGTTCAGGCTGGGCCATGACCGCATCCCGGAGCAGGGGGGTGGCACTCCAAGGCTTGGGCAGCTCGAGGCGCAGCTCCTGCAGATAGGTGACCGGCGCGATGCCCTTCGCGGTCGGATCCTGAGGGTCCACCAGCCCGGCATGCACGCGCAGGTCGAGCTGGAGTCGCTCGTCCCCCGCGAGCAGCGTCCAGTAC
>WTJQ01000357.1 GCA_011524785.1 Planctomycetota bacterium
GCCTGGGACGAGCTGCCGGAGGAGTCGCGATGGCTGCGCCTCGTGGGGCTCGCGCACGGCGGCGTCGCGCTGCTGGAGCCGGAGCAGGCGCGGGCTCTCCGCAGCCACGCGGTCTCCAGCCTGGAGCAGCCCGGCGCGCCCGCGCTGCGGCTCGCAGCGATCGCGGTCCTCGCGCACCTGCCGGCCGAGCGGGGGACCCTCGCCAACGAAGCGAAGGTCCTCGAGGTCTCGCCCGAGCTCGCGGCGGCACTCCTCGCCCTTCCCCGGGCGCGTCGGGCGGCGGTGGTGGCCGTCCTGGCGGAGAGCGGCTACGCGCCAGGGAGTGCCCCGCCGCTCCTCGCCTGCGCCTGGCGCCTCGCCCGCGGCGAGCACGGCGACGCGGCGCGTGAGGCCGCGGCGCTGGCGCCGGCGGGGCCTTGGAGCGAGGCCTGGGAGGAGCTCGCGGCGAGCCTGGAGCGGGAAGGGGCGGACGCCCGCTCGAGCGTTCTCGATGGCCTTGCCGCGTTCGAGGACGCCGCTGCCCTCAGGCGTTGGCTGCTGGCGGGGGACCTCGGAGAGGCCGGCGACGCGGTCGTCCGTGAGGCGCTCGCCGCCGGGGCTGCCGCCGACCTGGCGCTGCTCGCGCGGGCCGCCACGAACGCTGTCCTCGGCGGGCGGGCGCGGGAGGCGCTCCTCGAGTGCGCGCGGGACCCGGACGCGGCCAGCGAGGTGCCGCCGGCCCTCCGCATGGCTTGGGAGATCCTCGGGAGGCGCGGCATGGCCGACCTCCAGCACGACTTCGAGACGGAGGCGGAGCGCGCGCTCCGGGAGGCTCAGCACCCCCTGGGCCCCGGCTTCGCGCGGATGCTGCGGGAGTCCGGGGCACCCCTGGCGCGCCCCGTCGAGCAGGAGTGGCGCCTGCGGCCGTGAGGAGCGCCGGCGGCCCCCCCTGGGACCGCGCTCCCGCAGGCCCTAGGCTGCGGACGGCTCCCGGAAGCGCCGCCCGAGGGAAAGTGGGGGATTGCCCTGCGGCTCGTCCCCTGGGAGCGTCGATGAGCCCTTGGGAGACCCCCGCGTCCGGCCATGAGCACCGCACCCACTGCACCCGACAGCACGCCCGAGACGGCGACCCCCGTCCCCGGGCAGCTCGAGAAGCCCCAGCCGGACGAGGCCCGCAACGTGCCCGTCACGAGCGAGAAGCTCTGCGTGGTGACCCTGCCGCGCTCGCAGCAGGCCGAGCAGTTCCGCGTGCTGCGCAACTCGATCCAGGCCCTCAACCCCGACGGCGCCTCGCACACGCTCGTCGTCACCAGCGCCCTGCGCGGCGAGGGCAAGAGCGTCGCGACCCTCAACCTGGCTGCCGCCATGACCGAGCTGCCGGGGCAGAAGGTCCTCGTCGTCGACGCCGACCTCCACCACCCCTCCATCGAGGACCACCTCGGCATCCCGCGCCGCGTCGGCCTGGCCGACCTCCTGCGCGGCCGGGCCTCGCTCGACACCGTCGTTCGGACCACCGCCATCCCCGGGGTCTCCGTGCTCGGTCCCGGCAACCTCCCCGGCAACCCCTCCGAGCTGCTCGGCTCGGACCGCATGCGCACGGTCCTCGACCGCCTGCGCCAGAGCTACTCCTACGTGCTCATCGACACGCCGGCCGCCGCGGGCGTGAGCGACGCCAGCCTCCTCGGCGGCATGGCGGACGGCATCCTGATGGTCGTGCGCCTGGGGACGACCCCGCGCCACTTCGTCCAGCAGACGATCAACGTCCTCGAGTCCCTCGGCGGCAACGTGCTCGGCACCTGCCTCACGGGCGCCGAGGAGCCGGACGCCTCCCAGGCCCTCTGAGGCCAAGGGCTAGGCTCGTCTCGAACCAGGAGCCTCGGCTCGCGCGTAGGACGGCATTCGGAGCTGCGGCCCGAGCTGAGGATCGAGCGAAGAGCTGCGGATCGAGCGGAGGGCTTGTCCCGTGCCGTTGTTCGACGTCACGGGTCCTGCTTCCTGAGTCCCCAGAGCCGACCGCGCTTGCGGCGAAGCCGCGGTACTCCTTCACGATCGAGGAGCGTGCACCAGCCGAACGACGAGCCAGCGCTCAGGGAGCTTCTGGCGAGGGTCCCAGCGCGCGGGCGCGGCGCACGAGGGCCCTGATGTTGGCGCGCTCGTAGGCGCGTGCCCGCTCGTGATCCGGCCAGCGGCGCTCGGCGGCCTGGAAGCGTGCGTGGTGGGGTCGCCAGTGCCCGCGGGCGTCCCGGATCGGCGGATGCAGGGCATGGAGCAGCTCGTGCACCAGCACCGCGCGCACGAACCAGGCCGGGACCTCCCCGCTGTCCAGGACGGGATGGAGGCGGACGCGGTTCGTGGCCTGGTCCCAGCTGCCGAGGCGCAGGCCGCCGCGCGAGCGGCTCGCCCGGCGCGGGCCCCACTCGAGGGTCGGCCGGCGGTCGTCGTCGAGGCCGCCCTCGAGGAAGCCGGACCAGAGGTCGCTCGCGAGGGCCTCGAGGTCGTGCACCTCGCCACGCGGGGTGCCGGCGGCGACGCGGCGCCTCGCTGACGGCAGGCTCCACACGTGGTCCTCGAGCCAGGCGTCGAGGGCGCGGGAGGCCTTGCGCGCCCGGCGCCCCGATCGCAGCCAGCCGGCCAGCGCCTCGAGGGCATCGGGCTCGGCCGTGGCGAAGGCCTCGTGGAGGCGCACCTCCCAGAGCTCGCCCTCGCGACGGGTCTGCACGGGCTGGGTCCGCGAGCGGCCGAGCCGGATGCGCAGGGCCGTCCCCAGGTGGCCGCCCAGGACCTCCGCGAGACGCCGCTCCGCCGCACGCCGCTGCTCAGGCGTCAGGCGGGCCGGGGGCAGGTGCGGGGGCGAGGCCACGCACGGAGTCTAGGCCGCGAGCCCGGGCCGCTGGAGCCCCGCGACGGGATGCAGGGAACACGCAGGGCGCAAGGCAGCGGCAACGTGGCGGCCGTACGGCGCGAGCACGGCGCGAGTAGGGCAGCAGCACGGCAG
>WTJQ01000567.1 GCA_011524785.1 Planctomycetota bacterium
GCCTGGTGGTACTCCCCGGGCCACCACAAGAACATGCTCGTGGGCGGCTCCCGGACCGCGCTCGGCTCGCATCCAGGGGGTGCGCTTGCCCTCGACCGGGGACTCGTGGGCGAAGAACCCGAGCGTCGCCATGTCCTTGCTGTGGTCGCGGGCCGCGGCGCACAGCTTCACGTCGATCCTCTGGACGCCGATCCCGAGCAGGATGCGCAGGTGGTTGAGGTCCGCGATCCCGGCCGCCTCCTCGGGGTCGAGCTCCCCCGCCACCTCGGCGTTGAACTCGAGGTTGGCGAGGTCCTTCGAGGTCAGGGGCGTCGCGGCATCCGCCGCGCGACGCAGGGAGCTCAGGAGACGCGCCTCGAACTCCACCGGGTCGGGGTGCTCGCCGAGCCGATCCGCCGCCCGCGGGGCTCCGCCCTCGCGCAGGACGCGGACCGAACGCGCCCACCAGTCCTGGACGCGCCCCTCCTCCTCGAGACCATCGAGCAGGGCCACGTAGTCGTCGAAGAGGTCCTCGTCAGCGTCCCAGACCTGGGCGGGCCGCACCACGAGCAGCTCCTCCAGCTGCGCCACCGCGGGATCGCTGACGCGCTTGATGGTGTCCTTGGTCAGGTCCTTCTCGCGCGCCGCCCCCAGGACCGCTGCACGCGCCGCCTCCATGCGGGCCTGGCCCTCACGGTCCAGCCTTGCGTCCACGATGCCCTTGGCCGCGCGGGAGAAGCCCTTCACGAGGGCGTCGTCGGCACGCTGGTTCGCCTTCCGCTGGCGGTCGAGCTGGCGGTCGAGGTACCGGCCCAGGAGCAGGGCGGCGTCGGTGCCGAGGTCGAGGAGCGTGTCCACGGCCTCCTCCCGCTCGGCGAGGGTCGCCCCGCGCGCCTTGAGCACGGCCATCGCCTCGGCCTGCTGCTCGCGCGCGTTCGCGGGGTCGGGATCCTGCGCAGCGCCGGAGCTCGGCGACGCCTCGTGGGGAGCCGCCAGAGGGCAGAGGAGCAGGACGAGCGTCGCGGAGAGGCGCATGGTGGGAACGCGACCGGGAGGACCGGGACCGGTAGGAGGGCTCCTATGCTATCGGCATGGCGGCCGGGCAGCTGACGATCCACTACCACCGGGACTTCGACGGCATGGTCTCGGCCGCGGTCCTCGCGTCGATCCTCGGGGAGCGCGGTGAGGAGGACCAGCACCTGACCTCGGTCAACTACGACCAGCGAACGGACTGGAGCTCGTTCGGCCAGGGGACCCGCTTCGCGATCGTGGACTTCCACTTCCACCCGGGCGCGGAGTACTGGTTCGACCACCACCCCACGACGTTCCTGGACGAGGACCTCCGCGCGGCCTACACCCCGAGCGAGCGCTGGATGTGGGACGAGACCTCGCCGTCCTGCCCCCCCATGATCCTGGCCCACGCCGAGCGGTGGTGGGGCTACGAGGTCCCCGAGCGCTTCCGCGAGATGGCGCGCTGGAGCGACGTCGTGGACGCCGCCCGCTACGAGAGCGTCGACCAGGCCATCTACGGCGAGGACGCCGCCCTGCGCATCACGCGCGCCCTCCCGGCCGGTCCCCGGCACGACTGGACCGATGAGCTGGCGATGGCCATGCGGGACGGGACCCTGGAGGACGTCGCCTCGCGCCCGGACGTGGAGCGCGCCTACCAGCGGGCGTGCAAGACGCGGGACAAGGCCCTGGTGCAGTTCCCCCCCACCGTCGTCCGCAACCGCGCCGGGGTGGTCCTCTACGACGCCTCCTCGGGCAAGGTGCGCCGCGAGCGCTTCGCGCCCTTCTACCACCATCCCGACGCGCGCTACGCCGTGGGCGTGATCCCCACCCGCGCGGGCTTCCACGTCACGTGCGGCGAGAACCCCTGGAACCCGCCCGCTCATCGGATGCACGTGGGCGAGCTCATGGAGCGCTACGGAGGCGGCGGACACATCGCCGTGGGCGGCGCCAATCCGCACGAGCTCGAGGCGACCCGCACGGTGGCGGCCGAGGTGGCCGACGCCCTCGAGCAGCACCTCGAGGCCCACGGGGAGGCCTAGGGCATGGAGCCCCGGGCGACCCTGCTCTCGGTGTCGGCGGACGAGCTGGCCGAGCGCGTCACCGCCCTCGGCGGGCGCAGGTTCCACGGCCGCGCGGCGCGCCGCGAGGTCCTCGAGCGCGGGGTCCTGGACTATGCCGCGATGACCAGCCTGCCCGCGTCCCTGCGCGAGGCGCTCGCGGCCGAGCTGCCCATCCTCTCGGGCCAGGAGCGCCTGCGCACCGTCGCCAGCGACCGCACCACGAAGCTGTTGATCGACTTCCCCGGGCGTGAGGCGGTGGATCCCGTGGAGACGGTCCACATCCCGCCGCACGACCCTGCGGACACGCGCGGCGCGACCCTCTGCGTCTCGACCCAGGTGGGCTGCCCCGTGGGGTGCCCCTTCTGTGCCTCCGGCATCGCCGGGCTGAGCCGCAACCTGCGCGCCCACGAGATCCTCGAGCAGTACGTCCTGGGACGGGCGGTGGGCCCGCTGGGCCGCTCGGTGGTGATGGGGATCGGCGAGCCCCTGCTCAACCTGACGGCCCTCACCGAGGCCCTGGACGCGGTGCACGACGAGATGGGCCTGGGCGCCCGCCGCATCACCGTCTCGACGGTCGGCTTCCCGGACCGGCTCCACCGGGCCGCGCGCAGCCAGCCGCGCTTCCAGCTGGCGATCAGCCTGCACACGCCGGACGACGAGCAGCGGGACGAGCTGGTGCCGGCCATGCGAGGGGTCCCCGTCGAGGAGGTCCTCGCGGCCGGCGACGACTGGTTCGAGGTGACCGGGCGCGAGGTCACCTACGAGGTGGCCCTGCTCGGCGGGGAGAACGACACGCCGGGCCACGCCGAGCGGCTCGCCCGCCGCCTGCGCGGCCGTCGCTGCACGGTGAACCTGATCCCCTGGAAC
>WTJQ01000337.1:0-684 GCA_011524785.1 Planctomycetota bacterium
GGCGCGGCGGGCGTCGTGCTGGCCGAGGCCTGGCTCGACCCCGGCGGCTGCGCAGCGTGGCTCGCCTCCACCGAGGAGGAGCCCGACGCCGCGGTGCGGACGGGCTTCGCGCTGCAGAACCTGGTGGAGCGTCACCTCGAACCCGCGGCCCGGCGCGCGGGCTGGGGCGCCGAGACGCGCCTCGCCGCCCTGTGCGCGATCGGCACCGAGGGGCAGGGCATGGCCCTCGAGCCCTTCGCCGCGGAGCTGGAGGCACTGGTGGCCCTGCGGGACGGCTTCCGCTCGACCCTGGCGGGCTGAACCGCCGGACCCGGGCAGCTCGGTCGGCGGTCCTCTTGGCGACTCAGTCAGCAGCGGAGCGCTGCAGTCGCGCCCCCAGGCGTGCGCGTGCCCGGCGGAGGAGCCCCTCGACGGCGCGGACCGAGGTCCCCAGGAGTCCCGCCACGTCGGACGCACTCGACGCGTCGAAGTAGGTCGCGAGCACCGCCTCGCGTTCGCGCTCGGGAAGGTCGTCGACCTCCGCGCGCACGACCTCGGCCAGGGGATGCTCCGCGCGAGGCTCGTCAGCAGGCTCGTGCTCGAGGGCGTGCTCGAGCGGGACGGCCCGCGGGGTCCGCCGCGCCATGCGTGCCCGGTTGCGGGCGATGCCGCGGAGCCAGGCGCCCGTGTCGCGCGCGCTCGCTG
>WTJQ01000337.1:694-2956 GCA_011524785.1 Planctomycetota bacterium
CACGTCCTGTGCGGTCTCGACGGCAGTCTGACGATCGAGGCCCTGACCGATAAGGAACCCGATCAGCGGACCACGCCAACGCTCCACCAGGGCGGCCAGGTCGACCTCCTGGACCCAGCACGGGCCGTCGTTGCTCATGCCTTCCC
The DNA here is from genome assembly GCA_011524785.1 of Planctomycetota bacterium. Taxonomy (GTDB): domain Bacteria; phylum Planctomycetota; class UBA1135; order UBA1135. The sequence continues at coordinate 841 of WTJQ01000337.1, forward strand.
CCGCTCGCGAGGGAGCCTCTGGACCGCGAAGAGCCCGAGCGCGATCACGAGGAGGATCGCGACCTCGATGCGGTGCCGCGCCACGACCTGCCACGCGCTCGGAGGGTCCCCGGGGAAGTCGCGTGCGAGGACGAGCGCGAGGGTCTCCTCGAGGATCCCGAGTCCGGCGGCAGGCAGCAGCCGGTCGAGCAGGAGCTCCGTGGGCGAGGCGCCCAGCCCGACGCCCGCCGACAGGCGCACCGCCTCCGCATCGAACCAGGCGGGCGGCTCGAGCCCGCGCAGGGCCAGCAGGCCGTGGAGCGTGGCTCGCTGCTCGGACGAGAAGAGGCCCTGCCGCGGCAGCAGCTCGAGGACCCCGGTCTCCTCGTCCTCCTTCGGGGCGTAGGGCTGGAAGCCTCCGCGCCGCGGCGCGGGGTCCCACCCGGTGCGCTCCTCGGTTCCGAGCCAGCGCTCCTGCAGGCGCAGTCCAATGCGCTCCACCAGCGCGGGGTCCCACTCACCGCCGGCCGCCAGCTCACCCTCGAGCAGGGCGGCCAGGAGAACGTCGTCGGTGGAGCAGTAAGGGTCCTCCTCCAGGGCCTTCAGGTTGCGAGAGCGGAGGACCCGAACCTGCTCGGCATCCAGGCTCTCGACCCGGGCCAGGGCGATCGCCCTCTCGTGGTCGAAGCCGAAGGGCCGCTCCGCCATTCGCGGACTCGCGACGTCGGCGGCCAGCTCGGCCCAGCCCCCGTCCGGCTCCCAGTCCCCGAGCCCCAGGGCGCGCCACTCGTGGGGCTCGAGCTCGTCGGCCAGGGCGGCCGTGTCCACCCGCTGCCGGTCGCTGGGCTCCAGCGCCGCGAGGGCGACCCAGAGCTCGCCCGAGAGGGGGTCGACCTCACGGGAGATCGCGTCCAGGAGGGCCTCCTTCCGCGAGGCGAGGTCAGGCCCTTCTCCGATGCCATAGACGTGAGCGGCCTCGAGCCCCCACAGGGCGACCACGGCAGCGATCATCAGCAGCGCGAGGGCCCCACCCGCTCGCAGGATGGCGACCGTGAGGCGATCCGGGACGAGCAGCGTGCTCTCCGGCCTCAGCAGACGCCGCACCCGCGCCCGCAGGCCGTCGGGGTCGCCCACGAGCATGATCGCAACGGCGCCCAGGAACATGAGACCCATGAGGACCAAGCGTCCGGAGATGCCGCCTCGCTCTCCCAGGTCGACGAAGAAGAGGTACCACCCGGCCTGCATCACGACGGTGCCGTAGGTGGACGCCGCCTCCGCCCTCGTGAGCGCGCCGGCGCGCCCCAGGGCGCGCACCGAGAGCGCACCCGCGGTCATCCCCAGGCCGAGGATCCCGACGAAGAACAGGTCGCCGAGATACCGCAGCGCGAGGACGAACACGGGGATCAGCAGCGGCCAGACGAGCAGGACCCAGGCCCCCCTGCCAGTGAGATCGAGGGTCCGACTCGCCGTCGCCCAATGCACGAGGCCCCGCTCCATCGCCCCGGGCTCCCGATCGCTCGGGTCCTCCTTGCGCAGGAGCCCGACGAGCCAGCCGAACAGGCCGACCATGGCGATCAGGCTGAGCGCGGGGCCCAGGGCCAGGCTCCCAGCCACGGACTTGAGGCCGAGCTTCGAGCCCGCGGCCGGGGCGACCTTCCCCAGCGCGGCCTTGGGGAGCATCAACATCGCGGCGGCCCGGGACCAGCCCGGCAGCGCCCCCACGACGCGCAGGCGCTGCTGTCCCTCGGCCTCACGCCGCTCGACCCGCTCCCGCACCCCGGCGAGGAACGCGTCGGCATCGGGGCGCTCGCCCTCCCAGGCGGCGCGCAGGGGGGCCTCGTCGAGGAGGTCCTCCTCGGCGGGTGAGGGCGTGGCTTTGGGGGTGTCCTGGCTCATGGCGGCGTTGGTCTCCGCGGGACAGTGCGCCGGCTGCTCTCCTACCCACGGTGAATCCGAGGATTCCGTGGGGACCGGGCCTCAGCGCGCCTGGAGCGCCCTCCAGGCCGCCATGGAGCGCCCGAGGTGTGCGGCCGACGGCTCGCGGATCCCGAAGGCCTGCAGGCCCACGGGGCCCTGGTGTCCCAGCCGGTCGAGCCCATCCAGCAGGGGTCCGAGGTCGAGATCGCCCTCCCCCAGC
>WTJQ01000453.1 GCA_011524785.1 Planctomycetota bacterium
GGCGGGACGAGGGAGGGGAAGGGCGCGCTCATAAGGGGACGGTAGCAGGCTCGGGTGCCGCACTGGGACGCAGGCGGAGCGCGGCGACCAGCGGCAGGTGGTCGGAGCTCGCGTCGGAACCCACCTGACAGCGGAGCGGCTCCCAGTGAGCGGAGTGCAGGACGTGATCGAGGCGAAGCAGCGGCGGCAGGGGCAGCCACAGGTACCGCAGCGGCACGGGGAAGGTCCGCCCAGCCCCTCGCCCGACGGCGGCGAACGCGTCCCCGAGGCCGTGCTCGACGAAGCGGTCGTAGAGCCGGGTGTGAGGCGGCGTGTTGAGGTCCCCGAGCACGAGCGCGGGCCTGCCCTCCGTGGCCAGCTCCACGAGCCGCGGGACGTCCTGGGCGGCCGGTGCGCGCAGCCCCATCCACGCCACGTGGAAGTAGGGATGCACGTTCAGCACTCGGATCGGGGCCTCCTCCCAGGTCAGGTCGACCACCTGGTGGTGCAGCGGGGCGCCGAGCACCTGGGACGCCTCGATCGGGGCGCGGGAGAGCAGGGCCATGCCATCGATGCCGGCGCCGTGGAGGGCGTGGTGGGCATAGCCGTGCTCGCCTCCCGCGAGGCGCAGCGCGAGGTCCTCCCCCACCTCCTGCAGAGCAACCACGTCCGCCCCGCACTCGCGGATCCACCGCAGCACGAGGTCGGGGTCCGCGCGGTGCATGCCTGCGTTCAAGGTGGCGACGTGCAGGACGCGCCCCTCCAGGGGCGGCAGCTCGCGGCGCCCCGGCGGACGACGGACGAGGCCGGCGAGGGCTCCCAGGATCAGCACCCCACCCGCGAGCGGCTGCCCGAGACCGAGGCAGGCGGCCCCACCCCCGAACGCGAGGGGGGCGGTCAGGTCGCGCACGGCCCAGGGGAGGCTCAGCCACCAGGCCGGTGCCCGGGGCACGGCCATCAGGGCCAGGTAGAGGAGCGCCGCGGTGAGGAGCACGGCATGCGATCGTCCTCAGCCCTGGTCGTCGGGTCCAGGGTGCCGCCGGATCCCGGGTGAGGTTCCTGCGCCCGCCTCGCCCTGGGTGCTGGGCCCCTCGGGTGCGGGCAGACGCTCGGCGGCGCGCCAGGCGGAGCCGTGCTCGCGCCACCACCCGAGCCAGCCGCGCGTCGTGCGCTCCCGGCCGTCGGTCAGGCGTGCGAGGGCGCGTCGGATCGCGCGCCCATCGTCCACGACGACCTCCTCCGAGGAGAGGATGCGCACGTCGAGCACCACCCCCTCCGTCACGGGAACCACCGATGGATCGGCGGCAACCGCTCCGGCAGCGACCTCGACGTCGAAGTCGAACAGGATCGCGCGCTGGGTCAGGGACGAGAAGGTGGCCCGCTGGCCCGCACGCCCGGCCGAGGCCTCCAGCGCCCCCACCAGGGGCTCGACGGCTGCCGGGTGACCGAACACCCCGAGGGCCTGCGCCGCGTTGCGACGCAGGAGGCTGCGGCGGGACTCGAGCCCCTGGAGCAGCGGCCCGAGGAGACGTGGCTCGCCACGAACGGCCAGCCCGCGCGTGGCCTCGCAGCGCACGTCCTCGACGGGATCGAGGAGGGAGGCGCGCAGCACGCTGCGCCAGGCAGGCGGGGTCTCCAGGCGACGCGCCAGGAGGTGGCCAAGGGCACGCTCCCTGGCACTGGGGCTCCCGAGGATCGAGCCGAGGAGGGCCGGGAACTGCTCGTGCGGCTCCAACAGGGCGAGGCCGCGCGCCGCGCGCTCGCGTTCGAGGGCATCGCGACCGGCGCCATCACGCAGGAGGCGTCGCTGGTCCGCGACGGACCGGGGCGCCTCGGCGTCGAGGAGCCCACTCCGCTCGAGGACCGCCAGCAGGCGAGCATCGTCCGGAGCCTCGGCGAGGGCTCGCGCGGCCTCGGCCTCGGCCTCGTCGCGCAGCCCGCTGCGCACCAGCCAGCGCACGAGCTCCGCATGGGCCGCGCCCCCGATGGGATGCTCGTCCAGGCCGCGCTGGAGGTCCCGAGCGCGGGCGAGCAGGCGGGACTCCAGGGTGGCCTCGAGCACGGCCCCCTCGACAGGCGCCCAGCGGCCCTCGCTGTGGAGCTCCCAGGACCCGCTCACCCGGCGCGTGCGGCCCCGCACGGTCCGCCCCCCCTCGAGCCGGAGGACCCGCCGCGCCTCCGGTGCGCCATCGGGGTCCTGCTGCATCGCGAGCGCGGCGCGCGGCCGCGCGGCCGCCGAGCGTCCGCTCACGGAACGCGGCGTGGCAAGGGCCTCAGGGAGCGTCTCCGCCTGCGCTCCCGGGACACCGGCCACGCCCAGCGCAAGCCCGAGGGCCGCCGCGCTCCGGACGACGCGCGGCGAGCAGCACCTCTGCAGGAGTGGATTCCAAGCAGCCATGAGCCTCATCTCCTGCAACTCCCGGTCCGGCTGAGGGGCCCTGCCAGGGGGCCGCGGAGGGCGCCAACGCGCGCGTCCCCCTGCCGGCGTGTCCCCCTCAGGCCACAGTCGGGACCCTGGAGGGATCAGCCGCCAGCCGGCCCGGACGGTCGCAGGTGCTCCTGGATGAGGCGCCACTCGGTCCGGCGCGCGTGGGCCGCGAGCTCGGGGTCCCGGATCCCGTGGCGGGTCTGCGGGTAGACCATCATCGACCAGTCGGTGCGCCCGGCCTCCATCAGGGCGTGCGCCATGTGCATCAGCTGCTGGAGGTGGACGTTGTCGTCCATCGCGCCGTGATGCAGGTGGAGGAAGCCGTGCAGGTCGGCCGCCTTGTCCAGGCAGGAGGTCTCCTGGTACCCGCTCGGGTTCTCCTGGGGCGTCCCCATGTAGCGCTCGGTGTAGATCGTGTCGTACATCCGCCAGTCGTAGACGCCGCCGCCCGCGATCCCGAGGGCGAAGCGGTCGGTGGTCAGCAGGCAGCGCGCGGTCATGAACCCGCCGTAGCTGTAGCCCGTGATCCCCACGCGCTCGCCATCGG
>WTJQ01000251.1 GCA_011524785.1 Planctomycetota bacterium
AGCAAGGGCCATGCCGGGTCCCCAGCGGCCTTCCAGGCGCCTGGGAGGGGTTTCAATTAAGCTGTTGGCGCCATAATGGCGCCATTGAATGCCATATTGGCATCATGACCTGCGGTGTGCCCGGGCCTGGATCCAGCCCGAGCCGGGGGCCCGCAGGGCGCAGTCCCTCAGGCGCTCTGGCGCGCGGCAGCCGGCCGGGTCCGGATGGCGAAGACGAGGCAGGCCTCCTCCGCCGCCGAGGTGATCTCCGCCTCCAGCCCGAAGCGCTCCGCCAGCCCCTCCAGCAGGCCCACGACCATCATCTCGAGGCCCTCGCGACGGGAGTGGTACTCCAGCACGAAGCGGCCGCCGTCCGAGGAGCGCAGCACCATGCGCGGGGGCTCCATCGCCCGGAACGTGCGCGTCACGCGCTCGTGCATGGCGTCGAGGCCGCCCAGGAAGGCCCCGAAGCTGTCCCCGGACCCCGCGATGATGCGGCCGAAGCCGCGGTCCGAGGTGTAGGTGATCCAGGTGCGCCCGAAGAGCCGCAGCACGTCGGGGACCGGGAGTCCCAGCTCGGCCGCGGTCGCGCCCACCAGCTCGAAGGTCAGGGCGTCCGGGTAGGAGTCCATCTCCTGCAGGGCGAGGTCGGGACAGCCCGCCCGCTCGAGGATGCGGCTCCAGGTCGCTTCTCCGTGGTGCTCGACGACGAGGTCCTGGATGGCTTGGTTGACGATCCCGTACATGACGCGCTCCTGCGAGGCCGTCGGCAGGATCGCCGCAGGACTCGAGGGGCGGATCGGAGGCGTGACCACACCTGGGAATCCGGCTGCGCGGGGGCTCGTCCGCAGCCGCAGCGCCCTCGTTCGGACCGCCTCGCTCAGGAGCACCGTCTCGCTCAGGAACGCGGCAGGCCCATGGCCTCGCGCATCTCACCGACCGCGGCCTCGACTCCCACGAAGACCGCGTGGGCCACGAGGGCGAAGCCGATGTTCAGCTCCTCGACGCCCTCGAGGGCGGCCACCGGGGCCACGTTCTCGTAGTCGAGGCCGTGGCCGGCGTTCACCCGCAGCCCGATCGAGCGAGCATGACGCGCGGCGATCGCGAGCCGCTCCAGCTCCCGCTCGCGCGCGGTCCCGGTGGCGTTGGCATACGCGCCGGTGTGCAGCTCCACGAACGGCGCGCCCACGGCGGCCGCCGCGTCGAGCTGGGCCGGGTCGGGGTCGACGAACAGGCTCACGAGGCCGCCGGCCTCCGTCAGCGCGGGCACGGCCTCCCGCAGGCGGGCGCCCTCCTGCACGCAGTCGAGGCCTCCCTCGGTGGTCACCTCGGTGCGCTTCTCGGGCACGACGCAGAAGGCCTCGGCGCCGGAGGTCAGCGCGAGCCCGAGCATCTCGGGGTCGAGGGAGCACTCCAGGTTGAGGAGCGTGCGCAGCTCGGCCCGCAGGCGGCGGACGTCGTCGTCCTGCACGTGGCGGCGGTCCTTGCGCAGGTGGCAGGTGATCCCGTGGGCGCCCGCTCGCTCGCACGCCAGCGCCCAGGCCACCGGGTCCGGGAAGGCCTCCTGCCGGGCCTGCCGCAGGGTGGCGACGTGGTCGACGTTGACGTGGAGGCGGAGGCTCATGGGGAGTGGTCGTGCCGGTGTGCCGGGCAGCGTTCGCTGGGGGCCGTCTCAGGCGGGCAGGGTCGTTTCCGAGGACCGGTACACGACCCCACGAGCCGCGCACCCGTCGAGGAACTCCTGGACCAGGGCCGAGTCCCCTGCAAGGTCCTCGGGGGCGTGGACGCCCGGCTCGGCGTAGCGACCTGCGGCCAGGAGCCGCGCCGCGATCGCGCACGGGTAGGCGGTGCTGCGCGCCATGCTCGTGATGCCCCGCTCCCGGTCGTAGCGCGCGTCGAGGTCCCACGCGAGCCGTACGCGCTGGCCGGCCCGCTCGCCCTCCACCGTGATCCGCATCACCGTCAGGTCCTCCTCGCCGGGCTGGTAGGTCCAGTCGGGGAACATGATCGCGCTCGTGGCCTCGCGCGGGACCACCGCGGTCCCGTTCACCTCCACCGGGTCGAGGGCGAAGAAGCCGCCGTCGCGCAGGGCGCGCATGAGGGCGGTGTGCCCCGGGTACCGCAGGGTGCGCTCGACCATGTTGGCGACCGGCAGCTCGACCAGCGTCCGGAGGCCGTCGGTGATGGGCCCCTCGAGGGTCCCGACGCCCTCGAACTCGAAGCACGCGGGGTCCGTGAGGGCCTCGCAGACCTGCTGCTGCCCGCCGGCCACGTAGCGCGCGGGACGGGTGTACTCCTCCAGCACGTCCGAGGGCGCGAAGCCGGCCTTGTACTGCCAGGGCTGGGAGCGCACGACGGGCAGGCCGCCCACCAGGATCTCGAGCGAGTCCGCGCGGTCCAGCTGGGCCACGCCGTACCCGGCGAGCAGGTTGCTCATGCCCGGGGCCACGCCGCAGTCCATGACGACGCACACGCCGCGCTCGCGCGCCAGGGCGTCCAGGTCGGACAGATCCTCCGCCATGAACGAGATGTCGGCGAACGGCTTGCCGGCCTCGATCACGGCGCGCATGGCCTGCTTCCCGATCCGGCTGGAGAGCGCGCCTGCGACGAGGTCGAACTCCTCGGCAAGGGCTCGGACTGCGGCCGCGTCCGAGAGGTCGGCCTCGTGGGTCTCGAGGGCCGGGCACCGGAGTCGGGCTCGCTCGAGCGCGGCCGGCGAGCGGTCGGCCAGGGTCACGCGGAAGCCCGGCTCGGCGGCGAGGTCCTCGGCGATGATCGTGCCGACCATGCCGCCGCCGAGGACGAGAACGTTCTGGGTCTGGTTCATGGGAGGAGCGCCCGTGGGCTGCACGGGGGTCGCGTGGCCCGGCAAGATAGCCCACCCCCGCGTCCCCGCGGGTGCCCTCGACCCGTCCCAAGCAGTTGAAGATCGCCACTGGAGAGTTCCGCGGCCGCGCGCTCGCGGCACCGC
>WTJQ01000102.1 GCA_011524785.1 Planctomycetota bacterium
TCCGGGGCGTATGCGTGCCGACCGAGGACTCCAACGACCATCGCTCACCATCTCGCAAACTAGGCGAAAAAACAGGAGACCGCTTCGACACGAGTTGGAAATGCGCATTACCGATCAGTCGCCTGAATGACCGACCATTCAGGCCGCGACGAATCGCCCCACTCGGCCACCCATGGAAGTTTCAATATTGAAACTTCGACATGGAGAGAGGGGAATGCGGGTGTCTTCCACTCTCTCCAATGAAGCTCATCCCCCTCACCTGCCTTGTGGCGAGCGGTCTTTGCCTCGCCATTCCTTCCTACTTCGCTGCCGACGGCCCCCAGGACGAGTCCGCCTGGGGTGAGTACGTCATCGCCGACGATCCCATCGACGGGCCCGAGTCCATGTACTACGGCGCCCTCGAGGGTGGCCCCACCGGGACCCGCGACGACCTGACCATCGGCAACTACGTCACGGACGAGCCCGGCGGCCCGATCCCGGCTGGCGGCCCCCCCAGCCCCCTGTTCGGGGCGGGCAAGTTCGAGTTCCCCCTCGTGCGTGCCGAGGAGCTGCCGTGCGAGCCCTATGCGATCGGCGACGAGTCCAACGCGACCTTCCCGCAGCCGGCCAGCCTCCGCGACACGGTCCAGGGACCGGAGCTCGACGCCTTCCTCGAGCAGCCGCTGTGGCCCGACCCGACCCTGGAGGCCAACGATGTCGACCAGAACCCGTGGCAACCCCTGATCGAGGACTACCTCGGCCGGCCCCTCGCTAGCGCTCCGGCGGAGGGGCGCCCGCCGGGGCTGGGCTGGTCCCACCAGCGCTGGGAGGAGTTCTTCCCCCAGGAGATGATCACCACCGTCACCACGGGGATCCGGACCAACACGGGCCTTCGTGACGACGATCAGCGGCACGGCTACTCCCACACGGCCTCGGGCTTCAGCGAGTTCGGACCGGGCGGCCTCTACCACGGAGCCGGGAGTACGGCTGGCCTCGAGCCGCGGATCCACCCCGCGATGCCCGTCCAGAAGCCCGAGTCGATCTGGACCTTCGACGGGAGCCTGCCCGTGAAGCTCGTCCAGGCCCGCGTGGGCGTACCGATCCTGATGCGGCACTACAACGGCCTGCCGGTCGACGTGACGGCGAACCGCGGCTTCGGTGTGCACACCATCTCGACCCACGAGCACAACGGCCACAACCCGGCGGAGAGCGACGGCTACGCCGGTGCGTTCTTCTTCCCGGGCCAGTTCTACGACTACCACTGGCCGATGGTCATTCCCGGTCACGACACCATCAACACGGACGCCTCCGATCCGCGCGCGGCCTACCCGACGGACGATGGCGGCTACGTCCAGGTGCCGGGTGACTGGCGCGAGGTGGCGAGCAGCCTCTGGTTCCACGACCACATGCTCGACTTCACCGCCCACAACGTCTTCAAGGGCATGGCGGCCGTGAAGAACTACTACAGCTCGATCGACCGCGGCAACGAGGCGATCGAGGACGGAGTCAACCTCCGGCTTCCCAGCGGCTCGTCCCTCGGCTGGGGTAACCGCGACTACGACGTCAACCTCGTCGTCAGCGACAAGTGCTGGGACGACGAAGGACAGCTCTGGTACAACCCGTTCCAGACTGACGGCATGCTCGGGGACCGCGTCCTGGTGAACTGGGGCTACTCCCCGTACCTCGACGTCCGTGCCCGCAAGTACCGCCTGCGCATCCTCGGCGCCAGCCTCGCCCGCTACTGGAAGTTCGCCCTCGTCGTTGAGCGCAGCGGCTCCTCCGGCCAGTTCGCAGGCCCCGCTGGGTCCGGTGTCAGCTACGACACCGTCCCGTTCCACATGATCGCGAACGACGGGAACCTGATGGAGCACGCCATCCCCTTCGATGGCCGCTTCGGCACGACGAAGGGCATCCTCCCGGCGCAGTCGCCGGGCGAGCGCTACGACATCGTCGTGGACTTCGGCCAGTTCGAGCCGGGTGATCGCCTCCTCTTCGTGAACCTCGTCGAGCACTCCACGGGCCGCAAGCCCAAGGGCGTCGTGCCGCTCGCCGAGGTCCTGAGCGGCGAGTACGAGGTCGTCGAGGAGGACAAGGACGGCGACGGGCTGTCCGACGAGTACGACGGCGGGGACCCGGGCGTCGGCGCCTTCCTGCAGTTCCGCGTCCACGAGATGGCTCCTGGAACGGTGGACATGAGCGCCGACCTGTCGGCCTACGAGCCAGGGGTCGCCAAGCTGGTCGAGCACAACCGGCCGGATCCGAGCGAGCTGACCAACGCCAAGACGCGCTACTTCAAGTTCGGGCGCTCCGGGGGGACCGACAAGGCACCCTGGACCGTCACGACCGAGGACGGCTCGCACACGGCGGATACCCGGCGTCAGACGACGGCCATCCAGCACGGGGACACCGAGGTCTGGACCATGGTCGGCAAGAACGGGTGGGCCCACCCCATCCACGTGCACTTCGAGGAGGGCTTCATCCTCGCGAAGGACGGTGAGGCACCTCCCGCCTGGGAGCGCTGGGCCCGGAAGGACCTCATCCGCCTCGGGCCCCTCGACGAGTCCGCCAACGAGGTCCAGGTCGCGATCCGCTTCCGGGAGTTCGCCGGCACCTACGTCGAGCACTGCCACGTGACGACCCACGAGGACAACGCCATGCTGTCTCGCTGGGACGTCGAACAGCCGGGGCAGATCCTGCTCATGCCGGCCCCCCTGCCCTCCTGGGAGGGCGTGACCTACGTCGACAGCGTGGCCCTCGAGTCCGCTCGCTCCGGCGATGGTCTGGACGTCGCCATCGATCTCGGCGGTGACGGCGAAAACGGCGGAAACGGCGGAAACGGCGGAAACGGCGGTGACGGCGGTGACGGCGGTGACGGCGGTGACGGTGACGGTGACGGCGACGGCGACGGTGACGGCGACGGCGACGACGACGACGACGACGACGACGACGACGACGACGACGACG
>WTJQ01000535.1 GCA_011524785.1 Planctomycetota bacterium
GCCCCACCGTCGTCCCCGTCCCTGGCAACAAGCTGATCGAGGAGTACTTCGGTCGCCTCAACAGCGGGGACGAGGGCGTCTCGGTCGCACGGATGAAGGCCCCGGCGGGCTGGTCCGAGCCGGGCCAGCGCCCGCGCTTCCGGGAGCTCACCGTGGTGCTGGAGGGCTGCCTCGTCGTCGAGACCGAGGGCGAGACGCTCCAGGTCCATGGCGGACAGGCGATCTCCTGCGAGCCGGGGGAGTGGGTGCGCTACTCGACCGGGGACGAGGGGGCGCACTACGTGGCCATCTGCCTCCCGGCCTTCGCGCCCGACGACGCGGTGCGCGACGACGCCTGAGGCGACGGATCGCCCGTCAGGCCAGGACGCCCTCGGCCGTGAGGCCGTCGAGCAGCGCCTGGAGGTCGTCCTCTCCGTTGTAGAGCTGGCCGGACACGCGCAGCAGGCGCTGCCCCGGCATGGGCCCCGGGAACACCGGGACCTCGACGCGATGGCGCTCGAACAGCGCCACGTGGAGGGGGTCGAGGTCGAAGGTCGCCTGATCCGGAGGACCCTCGCCCGGGACGGGCAGGGCCACCAGGTTGCCGATCATCTCCTCGGGCGCCGGAGCCTCCAGGCCGAAGGCCTCCAGCAGCGTCGCGCGCGCTGCCAGGGTGAAGGCGCGGTTCCGGTCCCGCACCTCGGACCAGCCCCCCGGAACGAGGCGCGCGAAGAGATCGAGCGCCGCGGGGATGCACAGCCAAGGACTGAAGTCCTGGGTGCCGGGCCAGTCGAACTGGTCCTGCAGGCGCGTCATCCCCTCGCGCGGGGTGTTGGCGCCGTGGCTGATGACGGTCGGCAGGACGCGATCCCGCCGGTCCGCGCGGACGTGGAGGAGCGCCGAGCCCTTGGGCGTGCACAGCCACTTGTGGCAGTTCCCCGTGTAGTAGGCCGCGCCCAGCGCACCGAGGTCGAGGTCGACGTGACCGGGTGCGTGGGCCCCATCCACGAGCACGTCGATGCCGCGATCCTGGAGCGCGTCCACGAGGCGCGCGATCGGGAGGACGAGGCCCGTGGCGCTGGTGATGTGGTCGAGGACCGCGATCGCGGTGCGCTCGCTCGCCGCCGCGAGGACCCGCTCGACCACCTCGTCGGGCCCGGAGCAGGGGAACGGGATCGCGACCTCCACCAGGCGCGCCCCGGAGCGCTCGCACACGAAGCGGGCCGCGTTGTTGCAGGCGTTGTAGCCGAGGCTCGTGATCAGGACCTCGTCGTCGCGTCCGAGCTCCAGCGAGCGCAGGACCGCGTTGACCCCCGTGGTCGCGTTGGGCACGAGGACGAGCCCGCCCGTGTCGCAGCCCACGAAGTCCGCGAGGCGCTCGCGCGCGGTGTCGAGGTGGGGCTGCAGCTCCCGCGCCAGGAAGGCGACGGGCTCGCGCTCCATCCGGTCGCGCCAGGCGCGCTGCTCGTCGAGCACCTCGGCCGGGCAGGCCCCGAAGGAGCCGTGGTTCAGGAAGTGCACCTCGGGGTCGAGGGTCCAGAGGCCTCGGAACGCCTCGACCTCGGCCTGGGTGGAGCGCTGGTCGGCAGCGGACATGGGAGGAGTCTAGGTGGCTCAGGCTCCCACGGGGACGAGGCGGTCGCCCTCGAGGCGCAGCACGCGGAGGACCGGCACGCTCGGCGCAGACAGCCCGTCCCCGGGCCCGTGGGTCACCAGCGCCACGAGGACGCGATCCCCGTCCACCGCGACGCTCTGGACCTCGACCCGATCCCCGAGGTCGAGGCAGGCGCGCTGCGCAAGGTGCTCACCGTCCCGCTCCAGGACCACGAGCTCCCGCCAGGAGCCGCTCCCCCCGGTCTGGACGACGCCAACGACGACGCGCTCGGGCGCGCCGTCCCGGTCGAGGTCCCCGGTGGCCGTGGCCTCGAGCAGGGTCCAGACCACTCGCTCGGAGGCTCCGGGCCCCGTGCTCAGGTCGGCGCGTCCCTCGACCAGGTCGAGCTCGCAACCCGCGACGCCGCTGTGGATCGTCGCCCCGAGGGCCTCGCTCCAGCTCGGCGCGAGGTCGAGACGGGCCTCGGCCAACGAGGCGCGGTACCAGGTGAGCCAGGAGGCTCCGAGGACGAGGATCAGGAGGAGGAAGCGCATGGAGTGAGGAGGCCTTGATGCGTCTGCGTCGGCGAGGCGAGGTCAGTCGACCTTGCGCACGGGGTAGGTCGCATCGGGGTCCACGGAGACGCGGTGCGGGGAGGACCACAGGGCGTCGAACCAGCGCGCCAGCCGCGCGCCGGTCGTGGAACCGCTCATCAGGACGCCCACGTTGCGCGACCGGGTGAAGTAGCCCTCCTCGAGGTTCGAGCTCCCGATCCAGGCCTCGTCCTCGTCGGCGATGAAGGTCTTCGCGTGCAGCGTGCGGGCGAAGGGGATGTGCCCGCCCGAGTGCTCGGGGACCGCGAGGAAGGCGACCTCGAGCCCCTCGGTGCGCGCGAGGTCCTGGACGCCCCCCACGAGCCAGGGACGCGTGTTCCAGTCGCTCACCAGGAGGCGCACCCGAACGCCCCGCGCCGCCGCGCGGAGCAGGGCGTCGCGCAGGGCCTCGAAGGGTCTGCCGTCACGCCCGAGCAGCCGCAGGGTGAGGGTCGTGGCGCGCAGCTCCTCCCGCGCGCCGTCGATGAGCGCGACCAGGTGCGGGAGGTCGTCCTCGCCGGGGCCACTGCCCAGGCCCGGAGGGCTGGTCACGAGGCGGACGCCCGCCTCACCTCCACCCTGTGCAGGAGCCACTGTCAGCCCGTGGCTCCTGCGAGCTGGCGCGGACGGGGCCTCGACGCCGAGGGGCGCGGTCGCCACGTGCCAGTCGTGGTCGAAGAGCGCCGCCAGCTCACCGCCGAACCCAGGGTCCTCGATCCGCACGCCGAGCTCGACGATGTGCTCGAGCGCGCGCCAGTCCAGGTTGGCCGAGCCGATGTACGTGTCCCTCCCGTCCGCCACGAGGTACTTGGCGTGGTGGATGCCGCCGGTCACCGGCTCCAGGTCGAGCCAGGCCACGGAGGCCCCTGGCCACGTCTCGACGCGCGCCGCGATCTCCGGATAGGTGGCGTGGAAGGCCTCGGACAACAGGAGCCGGACGCGAACGCCACGCTCCGCCGCGGCCTCGAGGGCCGCGAGCACGGGGCCGAGGCGCGAGGGAGGCTCGTCGGAGGCGTAGAACTGGCAGACGTCGAGCTGCCGCTCCGCCCCAGCGATGAGCTCGAGCCAGGCCTCGTCGGTGGAGGGCAGGTCGGCACTGTCGAGCCCGGCCTCGACGGGGACGGACTCGACCAGCGTCAGGTGCGCGCGGTCGTGGGCGCAGCCTCCCAGGACGAGCAGCGAGAGGAGGACGAGGGGTCGACTCATGCCGCCAGAGTGGGCCCCGCGGAGCACCTGCACCAGCCGTGGAACGCAGGATCGGAGGCCGCTAGCCTCGAAGGCGCCCATGAAGTCGCTCTTCCTGACGCTGCTCGTCGTGCCCCTGGTCGCCTGCGCCGCAACGGTGGAGAAGGACTACGGGCGTGCCCTCCCCGAGGGGGCCCCGGCCCTGCTCCCGCTCGACGAGGACGATCGCGTCCCGGACGTGCGCAGCGCGTTCGACGATCGCGACCGGGTCCTCGTCGCCCTGCGCCACTCGCTGGACTGGATCCAGCGCCCGCACGCGCCGAGCCGCTTCCCGATGGCGGGCATCGAGCACGAGCGCGTGCTGCGCACCCTCGAGCGCCTCGAGGCCGCGCTGGTCACGGCCGAGGACCGGGACGCCTTCGGGGACGCGGTCGCCGAGGAGTTCACCTGGATGAAGAGCGCCGGGTGGGACGGCCGGGGCGGCGGCGTGCTGTTCACCGGCTACTGCACCCCGATCCTGATGGGCTCGCTCCAGGCGAGCGCCGAGTTCCGCTGGCCGCTGTACGCCCTGCCCACCGATCTGATGAAGGATGCGGAGGGGGTCACGCTCGGACGCGCGGAGGAGGGGGCCGTGGTCGGCCCCTATCCCGACCGCGCCACGATCGAGGCCGGCTTCCTGAAGGGGCGCGGCCTCGAGCTCGTCTGGCTCCGCGATCCGGTGGACGCCCTGCTGGCCCACGTGAACGGCTCGGCCGTCGTGCGCCTGCCCGACGGGTCCGAGGCGCGCTTCGGCTACGCGGGCAAGAACGGTCAGCCGTACACCTCGATCGGTCGAGAGCTGGTGGCGGATGGCCACGTGGCGGAGGACGCGATCTCCCTGCTCGAGATCCGGCGCTGGGCCGCCGCGAACCCGGCCCTCGTTCCCGGGATGTTCGAGCGCAACGCGTCCTACGTGTTCTTCCAGCCCATCGACGGCAACCCGCACGGCAGCCTCGACGTCCCCGTCTCGAGCGAGCGCTCCCTCGCGACCGACAAGTCCCTCTTCCCACCGGCCGCCCCGGTGTTCGTCCAGAGCACCCTCCCGGCACCGCGCGGGACGGAGATGCCCTTCGAGCAGCTGATGTTCGACCAGGACACCGGCGGGGCCATCCGCACCGCAGGACGCGCGGACCTCTACCTGGGCGTGGGCCCCTCGGCCGAGTCGCGAGCGGGGGTCACGCGCCAGGAGGGGCAGCTCTTCTACCTGTTCCTGCGCGAGGATCGCCTGTGACCGCGGACCCGGGGAGCCCGGCCGCGGCGCCCGCGAGCGCGGCCCGCCGTCCCGGGAGCGAGGGCACCATCGTCGCCGTTTGTCTGGGCCCGGGCGGGATCCCCAAGGACCCGGTCGACGAGGCCGAGCTCCGTCCGCTCGGCCTCGAGGGGGACCGTCACCGCTTCAAGGGGCATGGGGGCGCGGACCGCGCCGTTTGCCTGTTCGCTCTCGAGGACTACCGCTCCCTCTGGGCCGATGGCGTCGAGGCTCGCGCTCCCGGCGCGTTCGGGGAGAACCTGCTCACCGAGGGCCTCGACTACCGGGAGCTGCGGCCGGGGGACCGCCTCCGGATCGGCGACGACCTCGAGCTCGAGATCCACGACGTGCGGGAGCCCTGCGGCACCCTGCGCAAGGTCGACGCGCGCTTCCCCGACCTGATGATGGGTCGCAGCGGCTACGTCTGCCGCGTCGTCCAAGGGGGGACGCTCCGCCCAGGCCTGACGATCCGCGCGTCCCAGGACTGACACCGCGCGCCGCTCGGGCGCTCGCTCCGGACGCCACCACCCGATGCTCCTCCCATGGAAGCCCTGATCGCCTTCGGCATCGTCATCACGCTCGCCCTCGGGGCGGTGCGCATGGGCACGCTGGCGCTCCAGAGGACCGGGCTCTCGCGCGAGTCGGCCTCGTTCCAGGCCCAGAGCGCCTTCATGGGGGTCGGCTTCACGACGAGCGAGTCCGAGACCGTCGTCAATCACCCCGTGCGCCGCCGGATCCTGCGCATGCTGATGTGGGGCGGCTACTCGGGGATCACGGTCACGGTCTCGACCATCGTCTCCGGGGTGGGCTCGTCGGACGGCCACCTCCTCCGGTTCCTCGGGCTGATGCTGGTGACCGCCGGCGTGCTCCTCAGCGTGTGGCAGATCACCTCCGTCCGCGAGCTGGCGGACCGGCTGCTCACCGTCGTCGTGGCGCGCATCCCCCACCTCGAGGTGATCGACTTCGAGGAGCTCCTGGAGTTCGACAAGGGCTACACGGTCGCCCAGCTGCACGTGGACCGGAACCGCTGGATGACCGGCCGCACGCTGCGGGACCTGCGCCTCGCGGACGAGGGTGTGTTGGTCCTCAGCGTGACGCGCGCCTCCGGCGCGACGATCGGGACGCCCGAGGCGGACACGACGCTCGAGGTCGGGGATCGGATCCTGACCTACGGCCACCAGGAGGGCCTCGAGAGGCTGCGCAGCCGGACGGCGGACTCGAGAGGCGAGGTGGAGCGGCAGGAGTCCGTCCTCGTCCAGCGCGAGCGCATGGCGGCGGAGCTGGCGGACGCGGAGCGGCTCGCCTCCGAGCCCGAATCCGCGGCCGTCGCCGGAGCGAAACCCACTCCCGAGGACGGCACGGAGGCCCCCGGAGGCCCTCCCTCGCCCCTCACCTGACTCCACGGAGGGCCTGCTGGCGCCGCACCCCGGCGCTTGGTATCCCTTCTGACCGCCCCGAGGGGGCTCCCGCACCATGAGCGAGTACGAGGCCATCAACTACACCGTCGAGCCCGTCGAAGGTGACGACCAGATCGAGATCGTCATCCACGCCTCGGACGGCAACAAGTGGGAGTACGGCGTGCCGTACAGCCGCAGCACGGGCCGCTACACGTTCGAGGAGATCGACGTCATCGCCATGGACTTCGGGGACGACTTCGCCGAGGAGCTCTCGGCGAAGCTCGACGAGGTCATGCGCGACCTCCTGGCCTGAGGGCCACGCGACGCCGCAGGGCATCGCCCGTGTGAGCTCTCGGGTTGCGGGTCGAGCGCGCGGGCCCCGCGCCGCCGACTTCGCGCTGCAGGCTCTGCGTCGCCACCCCCGCGACGTCACACGACCCGCGTCCCGGACACCGGGTTCGTCCCTGGTGCCCCCTGCGAGCGCGGCCCACACTCATCGCATGCTCCGGGCCCTCTCCCTCGACTTCGGCGGCACCCTCGGCGGCGAGTCCCCCGCGCGCTGGGAGATCTACGCCGAGGAGGCGCGGCGTGCCGGCCTGGACCTGGACGCCGATGAGGTCATGCGCCGCATGGTCGCTGCGCACGACGCGCTCCCGGCCGAGATCGAGGGCGCCTTCCGCTACACGCCGGAGTGGTTCACCCACTTCATCCCGCGCGTCCTACCCCTCGAGGAGCTCGACGGACCGCCACGAGAGGCCCTCGTCGAGCGGCTGTTCGAGCGCTTCGCCGACCCGTCGACCTACCGCCTCGTCGCGGGCGCACGGGACCTGCTCGAGCTGGCGGGCGACCTCGGGCTGCGGCTGGCCCTGGTCTCCAACTGGGGACCCGGTCTCCCGCGCACCCTCGAGGCCCTGGGGATCCTCGATCGCTTCGACGTGGTCCTGGTCTCGGCCGTGGAACGCCTCGAGAAACCCGATCCGCGGCTGTTCACACGCGCCCTCGAGGGGCTTGGAGTGACGGGCGACGAGGTCCTCCACGTGGGGGACCACCCGGAGAAGGATGCGCGGGGCGCGCAGGGGGCCGGGCTGCGCGCCGCCCTGGTCGATGCCTCTGGCACAATGCAGGCGCCCACGGGGACCCTGAGGCTGCGCGACCTGCACCAGCTCACCGCCCTGCTGCCAGGCCTGTGCCGACCATGACCGATCCCCACGACGTCGAGGAGGAGCTCCGCGCCCTCCGCAGCCGCCTGCTCGAGCTGCGGGACCGCCTGAGCGAGGAGCTGATCGGCCAGAAGGAGGTCGTCGAGCTCCTGACCCTCACCCTGATGAGCGGCGGCCACGCCCTGCTCGAGGGCGCCCCCGGCCTGGGCAAGACCACCCTGGTGCACGGCCTCGCCAGCGGGCTGCGCCTCGACTTCGCGCGCATCCAGTGCACGCCGGACCTCATGCCCAGCGACGTGGTGGGCGCGCGGATCCTGCAGCTCGGGGAGGACGGCTCGCGCTCCTTCCAGTTCGAGCCCGGACCCGTGTTCACCCAGGTGCTGCTCGCTGACGAGATCAACCGAGCCACCCCGAGGACCCAGAGTGCGCTGCTCGAGGCCATGGCCGAGGGCCAGGTCACCGTCCACGGGGAGACGCGCGCGCTGCGAGCCCCCTTCACCGTCGTCGCCACGCAGAACCCGATCGAGATGGAGGGCACCTACCCCCTGCCCGAGGCCCAGCTCGACCGCTTCCTCGTGAAGATCGAGCTCGAGCTCCCCGATCGCGCAGCCCTCGCGGCGATCCTCCGCGCCACGACCGGCGCGTCCCGCGAGGCCGGCTCGCCGGTCATGACCTCCGAGGAGCTGCTGCGGGTGCAGGGGCTCGTCCGGCTCGTCCCGGTCGACGACGGGCTGCTCGACCGCGTTGCGCGCACCGTGCGCGCGACCCACCCCGGCTGCGAGGAGGCACCGGAGTCCATCCGCAGCCTGGTGCGGCACGGGGCCAGCCCGCGGGGGGCACAGGCCCTCCTCGTCGCCTCGAAGGCGCGCGCCCTGCTCCAGGGTCGCCTCGCACCCGACGTCGAGGACCTCGAGGCGCTCGTTGGCCCGACGCTCGGGCACCGGATCGTGCTCGGCTACGAGGCCGAGGCGCGCGGGACGAGCGCGGTCAGCCTGGCCCGCGAGGCCCTCGCGGCGACCGAGCGCTCCTGAGAGAGCAGCGGCCCGCCCCGAGGGACGAGCCGCTGCCCAGCAACTGAGGAAAGGAATGTTCGGGGTGGTCAGCTCTCCATGAGCTGCCGCTGGAGCTGGTCGAAGTCGACCGCGTCGATCTCGTCCCGGCGGATGGTGCCCATCCGCTCGAAGCGCTCCTTCTCGGCGGCCGTGCTCATCTCGGCGGTCGCGCCCGGGGGCAGGGAGTCGGAGCCGGCTCCGCGGACGACCGCGGCGAGGTTCTCCGGCAGGCCCTCGGGGAGGGCCTCGCGGCGCTCGAGTGCGCGGCGCGCGCGGCGGCAGACCTCGAGGGTGCTCGTGAGGTTGCTCTGGATCTTCGTCAGGCGCTGCACGTCGGGAGCCGGACCAGCGAGCGACTTGCGCACCTTGGCGGTCGCGACCTCGAGGACGGCGATGAGCGCGTTGAGCTTGCGCATCAGGCGGTCCCGGTACTCGGGGGAGTCGAGGTCGGACTCGTGGAAGGGCTGGTCGGTCATGGCAGGTGGGAGTGCGCCGCTCGGCGGACACACCAAGCCTACTCGTGCCGCAAGGGCCGAGCCTCGCCCTGTCTCATCCTGAGGAACCCCCTCGGGGCGAGGGTCAGAGCGCGGACTGCAGGAGCTCGAGCAGGTGCACCTCGGCGCACTTGCCGCCGAGCACGATCTCGTGCCCGTCGAGGCTGCCCGTGACGAAGGTCCAGGCCCCGGCGCCATCGACCCGGACCGAGCCCTGCGCGGAGCCGTTCAGCAGGCTGCTGGAGTCCTGGGGACGCTGCAGCAGGACGACGCGCGAGAGCCCGTCGCTGAACTCCATCCGCACCCAGCTCTCCTCGGGCTTGGCGGGGTTGGGGTGGATGCAGCAGGTGTCGCGCAGGGCGAACCCGGGCGGGAGCAGCCCCGGCTCCAGGACCTTGTGACCGAGCTGGGGCTCCAGGGGGAGGCTCGCCTCCAGGGGCGTACGCGGGAACAGGTGCTCGCCCAGGGGCAGGCCCCCGAGGTCGCCCCCGAACTCGATCGACTCGAAGGCGACGGAGAGCACGCGCTCGTCATCGGCGCGCTCCTCGAAGCCCAGCAAGAGACCCGTCGCCGCGTCCACGTCCAGGGTCCAGCGCAGCGGCGACTCCGCACGCCGGCGGACCGCGAGCCGGATGGCGGCGCGGCCGGCGACGGTCGTCGCGACCGGGTCCTCGGTGACGACGTGGTTGGCGAAGAAGCGCTCGGGGTCGTCGATCCGCAGGTCGCGGTAGCGGAAGCTGTAGGCGCTCCGGCCGGTCTCGAGGAGGAGCGTGAGCTCGGGGTCGTCGGCACCCTCCAGCACCTCGAGGGGCTCGAGGTGGAAGCGCCCCTCGCCGTCGCAGGCCACCTCCTCGCGATGGACGCGGGCGGCCCCCTCCGGACCGAGCTCCACGCGCCGCATCCCGCGGAAGTGGACGTCCTCAGGCTGGACGAGGAGCAGGTCGAGCAGCGGCGCGCCGGCCTCGCCGCCCGCCGGGGGCGGGGTCGCGGGGCTGCGCAGGCTGGCGCCCGGCGAGGTCCCCGGCTCCGCCGGCACGCAGGCCGTGGCCGCGGCCGCGAGAGCGAGGACTGCCGCGAGGCGGACGCTACGGAGGGAGCTCATCGCGGCTCGCCTCCCTGCCCCGGAAGGGCTCCTCCGCTCATGCCCTCGACGAGGGCCCGGATCCCGGGGTCGAGGCTCTGGAGCCCGTCCCCGCGAGTGACCTCGAAGGACCAGTGGCGCCCGGCGGCGGGCGCTCCTCCGGTCGCGCGGGCGAGCACCAGCACGGCCGCGGCCGCGCCGGCCATGCCGAGCGCCAGGCTCCAGCGGCGGTGCGTCCGGAGGCGCTGCGCCTCGGCGTCGATCTCACGGCGCACGCGGTCATCGAGCTCGGCCGGGACCGGGACGAGCTCCAGCGAGGCCAGGGCGCGGCGCGCCCGCAGCTCCCCGTCCACGCTGCCCTGGACCAGGGCGTCGAGGGCGGCAGGGGCCTGCGGGGCCTCGAGGGCTCCGAGGGCCCCCACGAGGCGGGCGTCCGTGGCCAGGGCCTCCGCACAGGCGGGGCACTCCAGCAGGTGCTCGTCGAGGCCCTCCGGACGCACCGCACCCCCGTCCAGGGCCGCGAGGCGGGCCTGGCTCCATGCGGGGCAGGGGATCCGGGGAGGGGACGACATGGGGTCTGGGTTGCTCAGTCGGTGTAGTGACGGTCGAGGCGGCCAGTGAGTTCCCGATCAAGGGCCTCGTGTGCACGAGAGAGACGCGATTTGACCGTCCCCAGGGAGATCCCCAGGGTCTCGGCGACCTCGTCGTAGCTGAGCTCCTGCAGGTAGCGGAGCACGACGACCACCTGGAGCTTGTCACTGAGACGCCCGATGGCGGCCTGGACGTCGCTGGCGAGCTCCCCGCGCCCCACGGCCCGGGCCGGGTCGGGCTGGGCGTCGTCCTCGGGGTCCAGGCCCCGGTCGGGGTCGGACCTCAGGGCCTCGAGGGAGGTCCAGGGCCGGCTGGTGGAGCGGCGCTTGAGGTCGATGGAGGCGTTCACGGCGATCCGGTAGATCCAGCTGGAGAGGCGGGACTCGCGGCGGAACCCCCCGATCCGGCGATGCACGAGGACGAAGGTCTCCTGTGCCGCGTCGAGGGCGTCGGTCGCGTTGCCCGTGATCCGGTAGCAGGTGCTGTAGACCCGGTCGCGGTAGGCCTCGTAGAGGGCGCGGAACGGGCCGTCGAACCCCTCCTCGGGCGCCGCCTGGCAGGCGACGACCAGCTGGAGGTCGGGGTCCTCGGACGCTTCCGCGGCAGCCATGGGGGCCCGCCTCCGCCGTCAGCCGCCGATCAGGGCGCCAGGATCCAGGACCTCGATGGTCTGGCCGACGGTGCCGGGGCAGTCGACGTCGCACCAGGAGTTCCAGTTCCCGTCGCAGTAGGCCTCGACGACCTCCTTGATGATCGTCAGACCGTTGCCGCTGACGCCGACCGTCTCCAGCCGCTGGAAGCAGACCTTGCCCGCGAGCCACGTCGGCGGGAGGTCGCTGCCACCGCCGGTGGCGGGGATCGGCTGGTGGATGGACTGGCCCGAGCCCGGCTGCTGGGGGCTCGTGAGGCTGGCCGGAGGGATGAGGTTGGCCTTGCGGCGGAACATCACGACCTTCTGGCTCGGGGTCTGTCGCACCGTGAGGTCGAGGGTCGCACGGGACTGGATGGGGGCGCCGTTGCCGGGTCCCACAGTCGCGCCAGCCGCGAGGCCGCCGAAGTTGCGCACGTACAGCTCGGGGATTCGCACCTCGACCGCGGAGACGTAGCAGCCGGCCGAGACCTCCTCGGTGCGGACCATCGCGGAGCCGAGCAGCCGCGAGGCCGAGAGGACCCCGGTCGAGCCGGGGCGGAGCAGCTCGAGCCCGACCTGGCGCGCCTCGAGGTCGCCGTCGCAGGTGGCGATCACCAGGGTCAGCACCGTCGAGCCGTCGTCGCCGCGCGCGAAGATGCCGACCTCGTTGTCGATCATCCCGGCCGCGGGGAGGTCGGTCGGGTTCCAGGGAGAGGTGCGGCACGCGACCTCGAGCCCGTCGGTGACGCCATCGCCGTCCGTGTCGGCGATCCAGGGCGAGGTGCCCAGGGCCATCTCGTGGCGATCGAGCAGGCCGTCCCGGTCGAGGTCCCCCATCGCGCCACCTGCGGCGCGGAGCTGGGCGGGAGCACCCTGGTGGAGGAGGCCTGCGAGCGCGCAGCTCAGCAGGGCGAGGGGCACGAGGACGACGGGCCAGGGCCCACGTTGAACTCTCTCGACTCTCTCCACGAC
>WTJQ01000231.1 GCA_011524785.1 Planctomycetota bacterium
CGCGACGCTGGCCGCGCAGAAGACCACCACCGACGCGCTGTTCGCCGAGCTCGCCGACGTCGGGCCCGCCCAGCAGGCACGCCTCGAGGAGCTCGCGGAGCGACTCGACCTCCAGGTCCGCGAGGGGCGTCTGCGCGCCGAACAGCTCGAGGAGCTCGAGACGAGTCTTCGGCAGCTCGCACTGGCCCCGACCCCGGTCCAGGGAGGGGGCGCTCCGGCAGCGGAGAGTCCCGCGCCCGGAGCGGGCTGGCAGCGGTACGTCGCCGACCTGACCGACCCCAACCCGGGCCTGCGGCTCGATGCCGTCTACGCCATGGGGGACTCCGAGGACCCGGCGGTGGTGCCGCACCTGCAGGGGATGCTCACGGACGGGGACCTCTTCGTCCGCATGGCCACGTGTCGCGTGCTCATGGACCTCGGCGCGCGCAGCGCGATCCCGCCGCTGATCGATGCCCTCGGGGACGACCAGAGCGCTGTGCGGGAGGCCGCCATGGTCGCCCTGCGCGAGCTCGCTGGCCGCAACTTCCGCTTCGATCCCGTGGCTCCGCAGGCCGAGCGTGCCAAGCGCCAGGCCGAGTGGCGCGCCTGGTGGACGCGCGAGGGCTCGCGCGGGTCCTGAGCTCTCGGGTCAGCGAGGGGTGAGCGCCTTCAGGAAGGCCACGAGGTTGGCCGCGTCCGCGTCCGTGAGCTCCAGGGGCTCCATCAGCGGGCTGGGGTTCCCGTGGGGTTCTCCGCCCCGGCGGTAGAACTCGACCACGTCCTCCAGGCTCGCGAGCGAGCCGTCGTGCATGTACGGGGCGGAGTGCGCGAGGCCTCGGAGCGTCGGCGTCTTGAACCGGCCCCGGTGCTCCTCCTGGCCGGTCACGGCGAACTGGCCCTCCTCCGCTCGCCCGTCCTTGGCGCCGACGCCCGTGGCGTGCAGCCGCTCGTCGGAGAAGTTCGCCCCGTTGTGGCAGCGCCAGCACTTGCCGCGGCTCTCGAACACCCACATGCCGGCCTCCTCCTCGGCCGAGAGCGCCTCCACGTCGCCGTCCAGGAAGCGATCGACCGGGGAGTCACCCTGCACGAGGGCGCGCACGAACGTCGCGAGCGCCGAGGCGAGCCGGGCGCGCGTCGGAGGGCCGCCCAGCGCCTGCTCGAAGCGCGCCGTCCAGGCGGGGTCCTCGGCGAGCCGGGCGGCCGCCCGATCGGCGGGGAGGTCCATCTCGACCGGGTTGGCCAGGGGCATCAGCACCTGGTCCTCCAGGGTGGGCGCCGCGCCGTCCCACATGAAGGCCTCCCCGAGGATGCGGTTCACCAGGGTCGGCGCGTGGCGCTCGGTCTGGCCGCCGAGCCCCGTCGAGCGCGGCCGCGGGTCCGAGAAGGAGGCCGCGGGGTCGTGGCAGCTCGCGCAGGCCAGGGTCCGGTCGCGCGACAGGACCGGGTCGAAGAACAGGCTGCGGCCGAGGGCGACGATCGCGGGGTCGAGGCCGAGGGGAGCGCCGGGAGTCACGTCCTCCCAGCCGGCCTTCTCGAACGCCACCTCGAGCCCGGCGGGAACGACCAGGGCAGCGGGCGAGGGAGCCGGTCGGCCGGGATGTCCTGGCCGGTCCGCGCGTCCTGGCGGCCTGCGACCGCGAGGGTGGCGAGGGCGAGGAGTCCGAGGGGGCCGAGAAGCGACTGCATGGGAGTGAGGGGTGATCGGGGTGCCGGCCTGGGCGCCTCAGGCGTGATCGTGGTCCCCGTGGCCCCTGAGTGCGAGCCTGATCCCTGCGTTCGAGATGGGGCGCTGCTGGCAGAGCCTCTCACGGAGCCTTGGCCTCGACGAGGCGGGCCACGAGGCCCAGCAGGTCCCGCGGGTGGTAGGGCTTGGGCAGCAGCTCGAGCCGGGGGACCTCGCTCGGCTCCACCGGCAGCTCGCCCACGTGCGCGCCGGAGGACAGCACGACGCCTGGCCGTCCGGGCTCGCCTCGCCACTCCTCGAACCAGGCCAGCCCCTCCCCGTCGGGGAGGCTCTGATCCAGGAGGACCAGGTCGACGACTCCAGGGCCATTGCCGCCAGCGCCCATCTCCCCGATCCGCTGCCGCGCGGTCGCCAGGTCCGGCGCCTCCAGGACGAGGTGCCCCGCGCTCTCGAGCGTTCGGCGCGCCAGGCCACGGACCTCGGCATCGTCGTCCACGACGAGGACGCGCTGCGACCGCACCACCAGCGCGGCCGGGTCCGGTCCCTCATGCGAGGTCTCCGAGCTGGGGCCCTCTCCGGCCTCGGGCAGGAAGGCCTCGAAGGAGGCCCCGCCGAGCGCCTCTGACCGGCCGATGCGCAGGAGACCCCCGTGTGCCTTGAGGATGCCGAAGACCGTGGACAGCCCGAGCCCTCGGCCCGAGCGCGCCTTCGTGCTGTAGAAGGGCTCGAACATCCGCTCCTCCGCCTCGGGAGCGACCCCGGGCCCGGAGTCCTCGACCCGCAGCTGGATGGCGGGCCCGTCCCAGCGAGTGGCTCCGGCCAACGGGCGTGCATCCGCGGGCAACTCTGCAAGCCGGGACACGCTCACCTGGACTCGGGCATCCGCTCGGCCGCAGGCCTCGGCCGCGTTCACGACGAGGTTCTGGACGACCTGCTCGAGCTCAGTGTGCTGGACGGCTGCGAGGCAGGGCTCGTCGGCGAGTCGCAGCTCGACCTGGGCACCCGTCGCTCGCATGAGGGGCAGGAGCTCCTCCACGAGCCCGCGCAGGTCCTCCGTCGCACGTCCTCGTCCACCACGCCCGGCGAAGGTGAGGATCCGGCTGCAGAGGGCGGCGCCGCGCTCCGCGCCCGCGACGATGTCCTCGAGCATCTCGGCGAGCTCGCTCCCTGGAGGCGCGTGCCCGCGCGCGAGCTCGGCGTTGCCGAGGACGGCCACCAGCATGTTGTTGAAGTCGTGGGCGATGCTCCCCGCCACCGTGCCGAGGGACTCGAGCCGCTG
>WTJQ01000157.1 GCA_011524785.1 Planctomycetota bacterium
CAGATCGACGGGGCGCTGGCGCTCCTCGTCGCCCTGGACGCGGCCCGCTGAGGGCGGAGACTGACGCGCCTTTCACACGCCGCCGGGGCGGCACCGCTACGCTGCGCGCATGGCGGCCGGCTCGGACCCCAGCAGTGAGGCCCTCGAGGCCTACTCGTCCTTCCTGTCCGAGCTGGGCACCGAGGACGCCGTCGGCTTCGAGGCCTTCCTTGGTGGGCATCCCGGCCTCAGCGACGACCTGCTCGCCCTCGACGCCGTGCACGGAGACCTGCGGCGGCTCGTGGAGCGGGCGGCGAGCGAGGAGCGCGCCAGCCGAAGCCTCGGCGGCCGCATGCGGGACGAGCTCGGCATCGAGCCTGGCTCCGGAGTCTCCCTCCAGGGCGATGGGGAGGCCGGAGCGGACGAGGAGGAGGGCGTGCTCGGCTCGCGCTACCGCGCCATGGGCGAGGTGGGCCGGGGCGGGATGGGCGTCGTCCTCAAGGTTTGGGACAAGGAGCTGCGCCGCGCCAACGCGATGAAGATCATCCGCGGTGCGGACGAGAAGGACGGCGGCGGGCCGACCGACTCCCGTACGCGCAAGCTCACGGAGCGCTTCCTCGAGGAGGCGCAGATCACCGCTCAGCTCGACCACCCCGGGATCCTCCCCGTGCACGAGCTGGGGATCGGCCGCGAGGGCGAGGTGTACTTCACGATGCAGCTCGTGAAGGGCATCGACCTGACCGAGGTGTTCAAGAAGGTCGAGGAGCGCGACGAGCGCTGGACCCGGACTCGGGCACTCCACGCCCTGCTCAAGGTGTGCGAGGCCATGGCGTACGCCCACGACAAGGGCGTGGTGCACCGCGACCTCAAGCCGGCCAACGTCATGGTCGGGAAGTACGGCGAGGTCTACGTCATGGACTGGGGCCTCGCCCGCGTCATGGGCCGGACCGACCCGCACGACGTACGGCTGCGGAGCGGCACCGAGCAGATCAGCCTCTCGATCCGCACGGATCGCGAGGACGCGCGCGAGAGCGACCGGGACTCGTCGCTCTACACCATGGATGGCGACATCATCGGCACGCCGGCCTACATGTCGCCGGAGCAGGCGCGCGGCGATCTCGAGCAGCTGGGGCCGCACTCGGACGTCTACGCGGTGGGAGCGATGCTCTACCACCTGACGACTGGGCAGTGCCCCTACGTGACGCGGGGAGAGCGCCTGTCCCCGCATGCGCTGATCGGCCTGCTCCTGACCACGGACCCGGTCCCGGCCGAGAAGCTCGCCCCGCGAATGCCGGCCGAGCTCGCCTCGATCATCGCCAAGGCGATGGCCCGCGAGGCGGCCGACCGCTACCGCACGATGGGGGAGCTCGCGGAGGACCTGCGCGCCTACCTCGACAATCGGGTGGTCCGCGCCCACGCCAATGGAGCCTGGGCCGAGGCCCGCAAGTGGGTCCGCCGCAACCGGGCCCTGGCCGTCGTCGGCGGGGCGCTGGCAGCCACGCTCGTTGCGGCGACCGTCGTCACGGTCAGTCTCTGGCGCGACGCCCATCGTGAGGCGGAGCTGGCGCGCGAGGCGCGAGGGGACGCGGTGCGCGAGGCCGAGCTCGCGGAGGAGGCGCGCGGTGCGGCCATGAGCGAGATGGCGCGCGCCGAGACCGCGCGGGCGCGCGCCGTGAACCTCGCCGACTTCCTGGCCGAGCTTCTCCGCAAGGGCGATCCCGAGGTCGCGGGCGGCGGTCGGGGGCGAACGGTCCTCGACCTGTCCGAGGACGCGCTCGCGGAGCTCGAGAGCGGCCGCTTCGATGACGACACCGAGAGCAAGGCGACCCTGCTGGCCACCATCGGGGAGAGCCTCTTGAACAACGGCCGCCTCTTGGAGGCGCGCCCGGCGCTGGAGGAGGCGCTCGCCCTCCGCGAGCAGTCGGCCGATGGCTGGACCGCGGGCCTCGTGGAGGCACTGCGGCTGTTCGGCGGCTTCCTCCTGGTCGACGGCGATCCCGAGGCCGCCGTGCCGCTCTTCGAGCGTGCCCTGGAGGGCGCGGAGGCCCTGGACGGGGATGGCGCGATGGCCGCCTCGGTGCGCATCGGCCTGGCGGACGCCCTCGTTGGGCTGGGGCGCTTCGAGGAGGCCCTGCCTCTGGGACAGCGTGCGATCGAGGTCCTCCGCGCGCTCGAGGGCGAGGAGGTCCAGCTCGCGACCGCGCTCAACCTCAGGGCCCTGACCTTGCAGCTGCTCGGGCGCTACGGCGAGGCCATGGCCTCCGGGAACGAGGCCCTCGACGTGGCGCTGGAGGCGGGGCCCGAGGGGGAGCCGCTGCTGATCGTCGCGCTCAACACGCTGGGGACCACGGCCCTCCAGCAGAGCGACTGGTTCCGTGCGGAGGCCATGTTCCGCGAGGCGCTCGACCGCGCGCGCAGCGTCTACAGCGGGGACCACCCGTACCTGGCAGGCACGCTCCAGAACCTCGCGAGCGCCCTGACCGGCGCTCCGGAGGAGGCTGTGACCCTCTATCGCGAGGCCGCCGACATGCACCGGCGACTCCACGGGGGCGATCACCCCGACCTCGCGATCACGCTCTCGAACCTCGCGGCCTCCCAGGCGCAGACCGGGGACCTGGACGGGGCGCTGGCGACCAGCCGGACCGCCGTCGAGATGGCCGCTCGCGTCTTCCCCGAGGGGCACCCCGACCGGGCGAGCATCGAGGCCACGCGCGGCGATCTCCTGCTGGACGCCGAGGGACGCGACGGCTGATCGGTCGCTCCGGCCGGCCTGGGCCGAGAGGCCTCAGGCGCCGGCGGACCGGAGCCAGTGGGCGGCCATGAGGCCCGCGCCGGCGGCGGTCGGGTGCACGCCGTCGCCGGCCCAGTGCTTGGCGGGCGCGACCTTGACGGCCTCCTCGAACATGGAGTGGAAGGCGACGAACGTCGCGCCGTGCTTCTCGG